>JANXTD010000524.1 GCA_025352585.1 Fimbriiglobus sp. | reverse complement strand
CGAAGCCGCCCGGAGTGTCGCGGGAGACACTCCGGGCGGCTTCGTGCTTTCTGGCAGTCAGAGTTCTTTGGCGGTATTCTTTGGCAGTTTGGGGGGCTGTTTTCAAAAGCCGCTTGTTTTCTAGTACACCCAGTAGGATTTGAACCTACAACCTTCGGTTCCGTAGACCGACGCTCTATCCAGTTGAGCTATGGGTGCTTCTTGATGCATCTTACGGAGATCTGCCGTCTTGTCAACTCCTGGGAGTGCGCGAACCGATTCGGACAGTCGGCGGCGAGCCGTTAGTCGAACCACTGTTCGGAGTGCGTGGGGCAGCGCAGTCGCCGAACCGCGCGGCCCCTCCCCCAGGTGCTCCGCGGCGTGGAAGAAGTCGAGCGTCCTGCGGGAGACGGGGAACTGATCGACGGCAGCGCTCCGAATCCACTCCGACCCAAGTACGCTGGGTCGCTCGAATTACGACAGTCCGCGTCCGACGAGTCCCGCATCACCGTCCAGCGTGTTTGTCGCAGTTCGCCACCGAGTGCCTGGATGTCGTCACTCGTCCTCGTGCCTCTGCAAGCATTCTGGCGGAACCCCGACTTTCGCGGGAGGGGCTGCGTACGATACCGCAGCAGCGACAGAAACGAACTGGCACCAATCACGGGGCGACGCCATGCACAACGACAAGCACCACGGGCACCACCACAAGCCGGCCGCCCGGCGACCGCTTTGGCTCCTCACGTTGGGGGCGTTCGGGCTGCTCGCGCTGATCGGCGGCGGCATCGTGGCGGTGGCGTTCGTCGGCGAAGGCTTCCTCGTCCGCCCGCCGGGCGACGCGGTGCCGGCGGCCCCGGAACGGCGCGACGGGCCGGCGCTGCCGATCGGCCGGTGATCGCCAGTCACTTCCCGCCCAAAATTCGCGGCAGACTCGCCCGGATCTCGGCGACGCGCTCGGCGGTCAACTCGCCCGCCCGGAGCGAGACGTTGACCACGACCTTCTTGCGGACGAACATCACGACCGTGACCTCGGCGTCGGGGCCGATCGTGTAGCCCGGCGGGCCGTCGGTGTCTTCGTACGCGCCGACCGCCAGGGCCTTGAGGCCGTGCGCCTGCGACCACTTCGCCAGGGCGTCGAGGTCGGCGGTCTCGGTCAACTGCGTAAACCAGCACTTCAAATTCGCGTCCTTGCGGGCCAACGCCTCGGCGTCGAGCGCGGCCAGCAACTTCCCCGTCGCCGGGTTGAGGGCGCGGCCGAAGACGACCACGGTCGGCTTGTCGGCCTGGCCGCAGACGTAGCACTCTTGCTTGCCGCGGTCCGGGCCGGTGGCGATCAAGAAGCTGTACGGCCCCGGCCGCTGGCCGACGGGCAAGCTTGAGGCGCACGGCTCGCCGGCGGCGAACGCGGCCATCGTCAACGCGAACGCGATCATCGGGACTCCTCGTCGGCGGTGGCGGTCGTCGCGGTCGGGGAGGGGATCGCCTCGGCCGCGTGGGCGAAGTCGGAGCGCAAGCGGTCGAAGAGGCTGGCGTCGGCCTTGGCCCAGCAGCGTTGGGCGAGCTTGGAGTAGCGGGCCGCCTCGTCGATCCGGCCCTGGCGGCTGCACAGCGCCCACAAGCCGAGGGCACCGCGGACGCTCCCGGCGTCGTGGGCGAGGGCTTCCTGGAACGCCTCCTCGGCGTCGGCGGCCAGGCCGGCCTCGAGCGCGGCGAAGCCCCACGTTTCCATGTGGTACGCGCCGCCGCCCCAGGCGTGGTGGTTGAAGTCGTCCTTCGTCTTCTCGACCGCCCGCCGCAGCAGCTTCGCACCCGCCTCGCCCTGGCCACTGCGGCACATGACGCGGCCTTGAATCTCCCACAGGCGGATCGCGTTGGCGCTGCCGTCCTTCGACGGCTTGGCCGCCTGCCGCATCACGTCGAGTTCGGCCGCGGCGCGGGGCAGGTCGTGCCGCGCGAGGGCCAGTTGCGCGGCGTAGTATGCGCCGCTGGACTTGCCGGCTTTACGCTGCTGATCGACGATCTTCTGGGCCGCCGGCCAGTCTTCGCGCATCAGCGCCAGGCGGAACCACTCGACGTTCATCGTGTACTTGTGCGACTTCGCCTCGGTGCCGATGGCCGTGGCTTCGGTCAGCCGGCCGTCGTGCAGCAGGCTCTTCGTCAAGATTTCGAGGTGGTGGAAGAACTGGTGGTCCTCGCCGACGGGCACGCCCATCGCCTTGTGGTAGGCCCGCTGCAACTCGATCGCCCGGGCGCTCCAGTCGGTGGTTTGCCGCCACTTGCCGACGCGGGTGCCGAGGTGCGCCTGCATGTGGAAGGCGTGGGCGATGCCGGGCGACGAGCGGATGTACGCCTCCGCGAAGGGCCAGCCCAGCGCCGGCCGGCGGGCGTTCTCGTAGAAGTGGACCAACTCGTGGTTGGCCCCAGGGTGCAGCGGGTTGGCCTTCAGCAGCGCCTTGTAGAACGGCACCGGCGCGTTCGACCCCTCGGCGATTTGGGCGCGGGCGAACCAGGCCTCCTCGTCGTCGTCGGAGAGCATCAGCAGTTCGTCGAGCGTCGCCGTGGCGCGCTTCTTGCGCTCGTCGGCCGGGGTGTCGGGCCACAGGCCGCGCTCCTGCAACTTCGCGCGGATCAGCAGTTGCGTGCGGTGGCTGGCCCTGGGCATCAGCGATTGAGCCACGCTCAGCGCGTAGTCGGCCGGCGGCTTCGTGAATTGCCCCGGCAGCGTCGAGGCGAAGTTCGCCCCCAGCCCGGCGAGGGCGGCGTCGCGCGGCGTCGCCGACTTGCCCCACTTGGCGATGGCGAGGTGCAGGCCGAGCCAGGCGTGGGCGCACTCCGGGTCGTGCCGCAGGGCCGTCTCGAACGACCGCGCCGCCTCCATCCAGACGTACGAATAGTAGTAGGCGAACGCCTGGTCGCAGTGCTGCTGGCAGGGGGTTGAGGCGGTGCCCACGGCGTAGCTGTAGACGCACAGGTCCGGCGTGACCTTGGCCGGCGACAGCCGCGTCAGCGGCATCGCGTCGGCCGGCACCTTGCGTGGCTTCAACTTGGCCTGGAAGCGCTCCAGCAGCGTCTCGGCGGACTTCGGCGGCGGGGCGTCGTCGTCGGCGCGAGCCGACGGGGCCGCGCCGGCGAGCGCGAGGAGTGCGAGGGACTGCCACAGGGGCCGGGGCATGTTGGCTTCTCGGGGGGCTGGCAAGAATGGTCGCCGCGGGAGGTGGGGAAAGTTTACTGGACTGGTGATCTTCCGGGAAGCGTTAACCCGGAAAGTGCGGCGGCGCTTGCCGGGGCGGGTGCCGGTTCTATCATGCGGGGTGCCGTCGAACGACTCCCGGACCCGTCGGCTGTTCTTGGGCACGACTCATGGCTGGCCCCGCGATCGCCGTCGAGAATTTGTGCAAGCAGTACGGCCCCGTCCTCGCGGTGGACGGGGTCAGCTTCGAGATCGCGCCGGGCGAACTCGTCGGCTTCTTGGGCCAGAACGGCGCGGGCAAGACGACGACCATGCGCATCCTCACCACCTTCATGCCGGCGTCGAGCGGCCGCGCCAGCGTCGCCGGCCACGACGTGATGTACGAGTCGATGGGCGTCCGCAACAACCTCGGCTACCTGCAAGAGAGCGTGCCGCTCTACCCGGACATGCGCGTCGAGGAGTACCTGACCTACCGCGCCAAGCTCAAGAAGGTCGAGCGCATCGCCCGCACCGCCCGCGTCGATTACTGCATCGAGCGCTGCCGCGTCAAGGGCGTGCGTAAGCGGCTGCTCAGCACGCTCTCGAAGGGCTACCGCCAGCGCGTCGGCCTCGCGGACGCCTTGCTCGCCGACCCCAAGGTGCTGATCCTGGACGAGCCGCTGACCGGCCTCGACCCCATCCAGCAGGACGAGACCCTCGGGGCGATCCGCGAACTCGGTGGCCAGCACACGGTCCTCTTCAGCAGCCACCACCTGCCCGACGTGGAGAAGGTCTGCGACCGCGTCATCATCATCGAGCGCGGCCGCATCCGCTTCGACGACAAGCTGTCGAACCTGAGCAAGCGCGCCCCGAAGTTCGTCTTCGAGGTCCGCGGCCCGCGCGACGCCGTCGAAGTCTTCTTCAAGGGCTACTCCGGCGTCGAGGCGGTCGGCGTCAAGCCGGTGGCGGACGGCGTGGCCGAGTACGAGTTGGCGACGGTGGACGGCCAGGACCTGCGCGAGTCGCTCACCCAGAAGCTCGTCGAGCACCGCTGGGGGGTGCGCCGGGTCGAGGTCCGCCGCGTCAAGGTCGAGGACATCTTCAGCCGCGTCGTCTCCGGCCGCGACTAGCCGCCGACCGACCGCCCCCGACCCGCACGCACCCCCGAGACGGAACCCGCCCATGTCGAACGCGCTGACCCCGACGCCGCCCGGCGGACTGGCCAACGACCAGACGCCGTCCGACAGCCAAGACGTGGTGCCGCACCTGTCGCGCCTCGCCGGCATGGTCGGCCTCTTCCTGCTGACCGTCGGCACCGCGTCGGTGATCGCCGAGGGCTACGACCGCGGCCCGCTGGGCGCGGCCTACGGCTACCTCGCCGGCACCGTCGGCCTGGCGCTGTTGCTGATCCACGCCCTGCGCGACTCGGACCTCGAGATCCGCCGCATGTACGGCGGCTTCGGCCTGTTCCTGCTCAGCGTCGGCGTGCTAGTGAGTGTCGTGCCGGGCAACGGCAAGGTCGGGGCGTTCCTATTGCCGTGGGGCTTCGCCTGCGGCGTGGCCGCGTTGCTGTTCCTGATCCCGTTCACCCGCCACGAGACCGACTCCCGCATCCGCGAGGCGATCGACACGCTGTTACTGGCCGTCGGGGCGCTGCTGCTCGTCGGCCCGACGGCGTACAGCCTCGTTGTGCCCGACTCGCTGCTCGGCCCGGCCCTGTTGCTGCCGCTGCTGGGGCTGGGCTACCTGAGTGCGTACCTGAGCAACGTCGACCCGACGGTCGGCCGCGGTTACCGCGTGGCGATGGGCCTCGGCGTCCTCGGGGCGGTCGCCTTGGCCGTCGCACTCGGCCGGTCGATCGTGCCGACGGTGCTCTACGACGGTCCCGCCGCCGTGCGCAACGTCGCGCAGGGTTACGACAGTTTCAAGGTCGCCGCGCGGCTGGCGTCGGTCCTGCTCGCCGCCGGCGTGGCGTCGCTGGGCCTGGTGCGCTCGCTGCCGGTCTGGGCGCGCAGCGTCGCGGTCGTGGTCGGCGTCGCGCTGGTCGGCGTGTTCGTGGCCGGCACCTTCTCGAAGCCGCTGACCTTCGCCCCGCAACCGTACCTCGTGCCGTACGGCCTGATCCTCGGGGCGTTGGGGCTGGTCTACCTCGTCGTCTCGGTCGCGGTGCTGACCGACAACCAGTTCATCGTGATGACCCGCCGCGAGCTGGGGGCGTTCTTCTTCTCGCCGATCGCGTACCTCGTGCTGTTCGGCATGGTCGCGATCATGGGCGTGGGGTACTTCTGGTTCTTGCTCGACCTCGGCGGCAGCCGAGGGCCGATCCCCGAGCCGATCGTCAAGTTCTACCCGTCGTTCGGCATCGTCAGCGCGTTCCTGGTGGTGCTGATTACGCCGGCGCTGACCATGCGGCTGTTCAGTGAGGAGCAGCGGACCGGCACGCTCGAAGTCCTGCTGACGGCCCCGGTCAGCGACGGCGCGGTCGTGATGAGCAAGTTCACCGCCTGCTGGCTGTTCTTCATGGCCTGCTGGGTGCCCGGCGGCCTGTACCTGATCGCCCTGCGCGTCGGCGGCGCGCCGTTCGACTACCGGCCGCTGCTGACGTTCTACATCGCCCTGGGCAGTAGCGCCGCCGCCCTGGTGGCCATCGGGCTGTTCTTCTCGAGCGTCACCCGGAATCAGGTGGTCAGCGCCGTGCTGACGGGGTCGGTGACCTTCCTGATCGTGCTGACGGTGCTGAGCAACTTCGAGCAACTGCCCGGAGGCGTGAAGGTCGTCATGATGAAGTTCGACGTGCTGCGCCTGTGGCGCGAGTCGCTCGGCGGGCAACTGCCGGTGCAGACGGTCGCGTTCCAACTGTCGGTGGCGGCGTTCTTCCTCTTCCTGACGGCGAAAGTCCTGGAAGTCCGCAAGTGGAGCTGAGCCTCCCGGCCGCGTCTTTTGAGGGTCGGATTTCATGAGTTCGCTACCGAGTCCGTCGTCCGCCGCCTCCCCGGTGAGTGCGTTTCTGGTCCGCAGCCGCCGCCCGGTGGGGTGGGCCTTGCTGGCCGTCGCCCTGGCCGCGTTCGTCGGCGGGGCCTGGCTGTTCGCGCGCACCTTCCAAGCCAGCGCCAAGCCGGCCGACGGGGCGAGTGAGTTCGAGAAGCTCACCAGTGAGCGGGCCGACGCCGTGGGCAACGCCAGTCGGTCCGAGTCGGTGCTGGGCGGCCTCGGCCTGCTCACCCTCGCCGCGGTCCTCGGCACCGCCGGCGTCGTGACGCTGTCGTCGCTCCCCAAGCCGACCGCCTCCGCGCAAGAGGCCGACGCCCGCCGGGCGCTCGTCCTCTTCGGAGGCCTGGCCGGGCTGACGCTCACCGTCGTCGGCTTCGCCTTCGCGGTGGAGTGGTACCATTACCTCGGCGACTGGCTCGATACCAAGTCGCCGCCGCCGGGCACGTACCGCTTCGTGTTGGCGTTGCTCGTCTTCGTCGCCGGGGCCGGGCTGGCGTTCGCGTCGGCGCTACCGGCCCGCGTCGATGAGCGCGACGACCCGCTGGTCCGCCGGCTGGTCTTCGGCATGAACCTCGGCCTCTCGACCTTCCTGCTGCTCGTGCTGCTGGTCGTCCTCAACATCTTCATCACGCTCAAAGTCCCCAACCGCCTCGACACGACGGCGGGCGGGCTGAACACGATCACGCTGAGCGAATCGACCGGCGAGTACCTCGACGCCCTGACCACGCCGGTCACGGTCACGACGACGGTTTCGGAGGAGACGAGCATCGCCGCGGGGAACGTCGGCGCGGACGTCCACCGGCTGCTCGACGCCTGCCGCGCGCGCAACCCGCAGATGGTCACGGTGAAGTACCTGTCGCGGGTGCTGGACTCGGCGAAGGTCAAGGAGTTGGAGTCCCGCTTCCCCGCCGCCGACTTCCGCGGCGACGGCCTGCTCGTGACGGCCGGCCGCGACGAGGAGCGCTACTCGTTCCTGCCGCTGTCCGACCTGACCACGCAGCCCGACGCGCGGGGCGAAGGCCCGCCGCGCACGGAGTTCGTCGGCGAGTCGAAGCTGATGCGCGAGCTGCTGTTCCTCTCGGACAACAAGTCGAAGCCGGTCCTGTACTTCACCAGCGGCCACGGCGAGTTCGAGCTGACGCCGGCCGACCCCGGCGCGCCGCCGACCCAGCGCCGGCCGACGAACACGTTGCGGGCCGCGCTCGACCGCAGCTACTTCGACGTGCGGCCGCTGCGCCTCGACGCCGTGAACCCGGTCGTCCCGGCCGACGCCACGGTGCTGGTGATCGCCGACCCGCGGGTTCCGTTCAGCCCCGCCGAGGCGAACGCGGTCAAGGCGTACTTGAAGGCCGCGCCGGGGGCCAGCGGCAAGGGCGGCAAGCTGATCCTGATCGCCGGGCCGGTGCCGACGCCCGACCGCAAGGGCCTCGTCGATATCGGCCTCGACGGCGTGCTGACCGACTACGGCATCACCCTGGGCCGCAAGTGGCTGCTCAGCCAGCCGCTGCAAGAAGCCAGCCCGCTGATGGCGCTGGCGGTCGTGGCCGAGATCGGCGACCGCGACGGCCCGTTCTACCGCGAGTTCGTCCGCGAGCGCCGCGACTTCTTCCTGCCGCTGGCGCGCGAGGTGATCGTCAGCCCGCCGGGCGGGCCGGGGAGTGCCGCCCGCGCCGAGCCGCTGATGGTGAGCTACCCTAACCGCCCGACCTGGCTCGAGAGCGAAGTCCCGGCCAGCCCCGCCCGCGCCTTCCAGCAGGTCGTCCAGGACGCGGAAATCCGACTCGCCAAGGAGGCCGAGCCGGGCGGCAAGCGCGTGCTGGCGGCGACCGCGTCGGAGGGCGGCAAGGGCAAGCTCGCCGTCTTCGGCAGCGGCAGCGCCTTCCTCGACGCCAACCCCCGCGCCGAGCCGCACGACGCCGAGCTGACGGCCCAACTGTTCACCGTCACGGTCAATTGGTTGCGCGAGCAGCCGCCGGTCGCCAACATCGCCGCCAAGACCTACGGCACCTACGCCCCCAACCCCAAACTCGACCTGCTGCGCTTCGGCGTGCTGCCGGTGCTGATGGCCTCGCTGATGACGGCGGCGCTGGGCGTCGGCGTCTGGATCGTCCGGCGGAAGTAACCGCGCACCCCCCACGGATCTCGGGACACCGCCCATGAACTTCCGCCTCACCGCGACCTTCTTCGCACTCGTCCTCGCCTTGGTCGTCGGCCTGCTCGTGCTCGTCCTGACCGACCCCGGCAAGGGCGGCCTCAACGACGACACGATGATGCCCGAGCTGCGCGCCTTCAAGGAGAAGGACGTTGACGCGGTCGAGTTGACCCGCGCGACCGCCGCCGGCAACACGGAGGAGAAGCTGGCGTTCGCACGCGTCGCCGACGGCAAGTGGGAACTCAAGGAGCCGTTCGCGGCCAAGGTCGATTCGGCGGTCGTCGAGTCGATCATCCGCGACTTGTTCCGCCTCAAGCCGACGGCTTACGGCGACCTCACCGACAACCTGACGCTGCACGGCCTCGACCGGCCGACTTACCGCGTGACCTTGCGCAAGGGCGACAAGGCGTCGGGGTTGAACGTCGGCCTCTCGACGCTCGGCGCGCGGCCTGTGACCTTCGTGACGACCTCCGGCAAGCCGTCACGGCCACTCGCCGTTTTGCGCAGTGAGTTGGCGTCGCTGTGGCGTGAGTCGGCGGCGCGGCAAGATGGCGAGGCGTCGAAGCTGGGCAAGTGGCTGCCCGACTTCCGCCTCCGCAAGCCGCTCGGTAGCGACCTCCGCGACGCGCCGCTCGAAGCGACCGCGCTCAAACTCGTGAGCGGCCCGCAGCAGGTCGCGCTGAACCGCCCCGTCGGCGGCGTCTGGACGTTCACAGACCCGGCCAACTTCGGCGAGGCCGAGGAGGTCGGCGACAGTGCCGCCCAGCCGCCGGCCGCCGCGTTCACCGGCGTCCGCCCGCTGCTGAGCGCCCTGACCGCGATGCAAGTCGCCGGCGTGGACGACTACCTCGAAGCCCCCGGCGACCTGGCCCAGTACGGCCTCAAGCCGGGCGACCCGAACGCCGTGCGCGTCGAGTTGACCAGCCGCTCCGGCGTCGAGGCGCTGACCCTCGGCAAGCCGGTCGAGGCGGACGGCAAGCCGGTCTCGCCGGCCAAGGTCTACGCCAAGATTGACGGCGACAGCGGCGTCATGGTGGCGACCTTCGACCGCCTCGACGCCCTCAAGGCGACGATCCGCGGCCCCGGCGAACTCCGCAACAAGGACCTGCTCGCCGAGTCGTCGCGCGGCAAGATCGACGCGATCGACCTGACTGTCGGCACGACCCTGACGCGGCTGCGCAAGGTCAACTTGGCCGGCGAGGCGACGCCGCAGTGGGTGCTCTACGGCGGCGCGACGCCGATGACCGCGCGGGCGGCGGAGGTCGAGAAGCTGCTGGCGGCGCTGGCCAAGCCGCGCGTCGTCCGCGAGGTGCTGAGCGCCCCCTACGACCCGGTGTTCGCCGAGGCCGAGAAGAAGGCGACGCTGCGCGTCTGGGGCGGCGGCCTCGACGGCGTCAAGCCGCCGGCGGTGAAGCTCGAAGTCGGCCAGTACCCCGCCGAGCCGGTGCCCGCAGGCACGCCGACCGAGTTGACCTTCGGCAAGTCCGAGGGCGACATCGTCTTCGTGCGCCGGTTGAGCGAGGGCAAGTCCGCCGACATGAAAGTCCCCGACGTGTTGCTCGGGATGGTGACGAGGTCGCGCGGCGACTTCATCGACCCGAAGTTCCGCTCGTTCAAGCCGCCGGAGGTGAGCCGCGTGACGTTCAACCGCGGGGCCGAGGCGTTCGACCTCGAAAAGGACGCCGCGGGCAACTGGGTCTTCGCCAAGCCCGACGCTGCGAAGGGCCGCACAGCCGACGCTGAGCGCGTTGCCACGATCCTCGGCCAGCTCTCGGTCCTGGGCGGCCGCGTGGTTAGTGAAACTCCGACGCCCGACGAGTTGAAGAAGTACGGACTCGACCCCGCCGCGCCTCGGCTGCGGGTGACGCTGGCGGTCGCGGACGCCTCGAACAAGGAGCGCGTCAACGACTTCGGCAACGACGCCGACGACGGCAAGGCGATCTACGTGCGGCAGGCCGGCAAGCCGTTCGTCGTGCAGGCCCCGCGCGGGGCGTTCGACACGCTCGCCGCCGGCGACTTGCGCGACCGAACGCTCTTCACGCTCGACCCGGCCAAGGTCAAGCGGCTCAAGATTCGCGGCTGGCAGGCGGTGAAGGGGGCACTCACGACGTACCAACTCGAGCGCGCCCCGGCCGGCTGGACCGGCCCAGCGGGGGTCGCCATCGACCCGGCCAAGGTTGAGCAACTCGTGGCACTCCTGGCCAAGCCGCGGGTCGAGAGTTTCGTCGGCGACGTGAAGCCGGAGCACGGCGTTTACATCGACTCCAACCCCACCGGCTTCGAGTTCACGCTGGAGTCGGACGGCGCGCCGACGGTCGCCCTGGTGCTGGGCAACAAGTCCGACGCCGGCAAGGTCTTCGCGACCGCCTCAACGACCCTCGGCGTGGTCGGCGTCCTGGAAGCTGCCGCGATTCGGCCGCTCATCGAGAAGCCGGAGTCGCTGGCGAAGTGACGCCCGGCAGCAGCGCCCGCAACTGCGCCTCCAGGCCGTCGGCCTCATCGACGAAGTGCGCCCAGACGGTGTTGACCTCCCAGCGGTCGTCGGGCTTCGCGTACAGCGCCACCGGCCGCGCGTCCTCGTCGTCGGGCTGCGGCCCCGGCAGGATCAGGTGGCGCTCGGCCGTCCGCAGGTACCACTCGCTGACGCCATCCACGGTTAGCCCGCCGAAGGTGACGCGGTCGGGGAACGCCCGGCCGTCGCACAGCGGCAATAAGCTCACGCCGTCGGTCGCCGCGCCCGCTTCGACGCCGTTCCAGGCGAGGATCGTCGGCATCAGGTCGGGCGGCTGCGTCGAGGCGGTGACGCGCCGGCCGCCGTGCTGGCCGTTGGCGAGGCGGATCAGCAGCGGCAGGTGGACGAGTTCCTCGTGCATCCACGGCCGGTGCAGGCCGATGACGCCGTGCTGGCCCAGCGGCGTGCCGCGGTCCGCTGTGACAACGAGGTTCGCCGTCGCGTCCCAGCCGTAGCGCTCGAAGGTCTTCCAGAGCCGCCCGAAGTCGGCGTCGAAGGTCGTGACCGCCGCGGCGAAGCTCGTGTGCAGCAGTTGGAACGACGGCAAGTCGTCGGCGTCGAACCAGCCGGTCGCCGGGTCGGCCCAAGGCTCGATCACGTCCTCGGGGGCGACGACGCGCTCCGCCTCGACGCTGTTGTCGTGCTCGGTCGGGTCGTACGGGGCCTCGTCCTCGAACAGCCCCTCGACGTAGGCCTCGAACACGTCCTTCGGCACGTCCCACGGCGGCACGAAGCGGTCAAGTTCGACCCAGAGCAGCCACGGGGTGCCGTCGGCGGTCGCGTCGCGGACTTGGACGAGCGTGCGGAGCAAGGCGTCTTGCGGCGAGCGGTCGCCGGGCACGGGGCGGGCGTCGAACTTAAAGTCCCAGTCGGCGTAGAAGTCAGCGGGGCCGTCGTGGGCTGCGCGGTTGTGCCGGACGAGCAGCGTGCGGACGCCGGCCGCTTTCAACTGCCGCACCAAGTCGCCCGGCGGTTCCGCAGTGATGGCGACGCCGGGGGTCTGGCGGCGGCCGCTGCGCCAGGCTTTGTTGGCGGCGGCGAGGCTAGGGGCGTCGGAGAAGTGCCGGTCAAAAACGACCGCTTGCGCCGCGAGGCGGTCGAGGTTCGGCGTGGCGATCCACTCGTTGCCGTAGCAGCCCAGCGGCCCGACGGGGCAGCCTTGCAGGGCGAGGACGA
>JANXTD010000501.1 GCA_025352585.1 Fimbriiglobus sp. | reverse complement strand
GGAAGCCGCTGCCGACGGGGAACCTCAAGACGGAGCGTAAGACCGGCAGCCTGATGCCGTCGCCGTTCAAGTTCGCGAAGTACGGCAAGTCGGGCACCGAGGTGTCGGAGCTGTTCGCCAAGACGGCGGCCCACATCGACGACATTTGCGTGATCCGCTCCATGTACGCCGACGTGCCGAACCACGAGCCGTCGTTCCTGCTGATGAACACCGGCGAGAGCCGCTTGGTGCGACCGTCGCTGGGGTCGTGGCTGACGTACGGCCTCGGCACGGAGAACCAGAACCTCCCCGGCTTCGTGGCGATGTGCCCCGGCGGGATGCCGCTGATGGAGAGCCAAAATTGGCAAGCCGGCTTCCTGCCAGGCGTGTTCCAGGGCACATACATCGACTCGGCGCAGACCGACATCGAGCGGCTCGTCGAGAACGTCCGCAACAAGAACGCCCCCGTCGCGGATCAGCGCCGGCAACTCGACCTGCTCGCGAAGATGAACGCCGCCCACGCCGCGACCCGCCCCGCCGACCCCTTGCTCGAAGCCCGCATCCAGTCGTTCGAGCTGGCCTACCGGATGCAGTTCGAGGCGACGGACGCGTTCGACGTGTCGAAGGAGACGCAACTGGTGCGCGACAGTTACGGCCCCGGTGCCCAGGCCCGCAGCCTGCTCATCGCCCGCCGGCTGCTGGAGCGCGGCGTCCGGTTCGTGCAGGTGTCGCACGCCCCGGTGCAGCCGTGGGACAGCCACGACGACCTCGAACAGAACCACCGCCGCCTCGCCCGCGAAATCGACCAGCCGATCGCGGCGCTCATCAGCGACCTGAAGCGTCTGGGGCTGTTTGAATCGACGCTGATCATCTGGGGCGGCGAGTTCGGCCGCACGCCGGTGGTCGAGTTGCCGACGCCCGGCTCCAACGCCGGCCAGGTCAACGGCCGCGACCACAACCACTGGGGCTTCTCGATGTGGCTGGCCGGTGGCGGTGTGAAGGGCGGCACCGTCGTCGGGGCGACCGACGAATTCGGCTTCAAGGCGGTCGAGAACCGTATCCACCCGCACGACCTGCACGCGACGATTCTGCACCTGCTCGGCTTCGACCACGAGAAGTTCACGTACCGCTACGCCGGCCGCGACTTCCGGCTGACCGACGTGAGCGGCCGCGTCGTGAAGGAAGTCCTGGCGTGACCCTCCGCGCCGACGCCCTGACGATCTGGCACGCCGCCGTGGACGCGGTGCGGCCCGAACCGCTCGTCATCGCCGCCGTGGAGCAGTTGCGACCGTTGCTTGCGAGCGCGCCGGTGATCCGCGTGGTCGGCTGCGGCAAGGCGGGCGCAGCAATGGCCATTGGCGTCGAGACGGCGCTGGCGGACCAGCTGGACCGCGTCGTCGGGCAGGTCAACGTCCCCGAAGGCTTCACCGCCACGACGAAGCGAATTCGCCTCCACGCCGCGCGACCAGTCGGCAGCAACGCCCCGACGCCAGCCGGCATCGACGGTGCCCGCGCGATGGCCCAATTCCTCGCCGACGCCGGGCCGGACGATGTCGCGCTGGGGCTGATCTCCGGCGGCGGCTCGGCCCTGTTGCCGTGGCCCGTCGAAGGCGTGACACTGGCCGACAAGCTCGCCGTCACGGCACTGCTCGCCGGCAGCGGGGCGACGATCGGCAAGATGAACGCCGTGCGCAAGCACCTATCGCGCGTCAAAGGCGGCCGGCTCGCCGACGGCTTCCGCGGCCGGCACTTCGTCACGCTCATCATCTCCGACGTGGTCGGCGACCCGCTCGACGTGATCGCCTCCGGCCCGACGACGCCCGACCCGACGACCTACGCCGATGCCCTCGATGTCCTTGACCGCTACAAGCTGCGGAGCCGCACGCCGGCGAGCATCGTCGATTATCTCGAACGCGGGGTCCGTGGCGAACTCCCGGAGACGCCGAAGGCGCTGCCGGCGACGGTCGAGAACCGCCTGATCGGCACCAACGCCCTGGCCCTCGCGGCCGCGACCCGCACCGCCGAACGCCTCGGCTACCGCGTCGTGTCGCTGGGCAGCGCGGTCGAAGGCGAGACGGCCGACGTCGCCCGCCGGCACGCCGCGATTGTCCGTACCCTGCCGCCGCGGACCTGCCTGCTGTCCGGCGGCGAGACGACGGTGACATTGGGCCGTCAGCCGGGGAAGGGCGGCCGCAACCAGGAGTACGCGCTCGCAATGGCCCTCGCCCTCGGCGACACGCCGAACACGTTGACGCTGTCCGGCGGCACCGACGGCGAAGACGGCCCGACCGACGCCGCCGGGGCCATCACCGACAGCGCGACCCTCGGTCCGAGCGCCGCCGACCACCTCGCGCGGCACGACGCCTACCCGTACCTCGACGCCGCCGGCGGCCTGCTGCGCACGGGCCTGACCGGCACCAACGTCATGGACGTGCGACTCACGCTCGTCGGCTAAAACTTCCCGCAAAATCTTGCACGACGCCAGCCCCCGGCCGCCACTATTACCCGGCACCCAGGATTCCGTCACTCTGCACTCTGACCTCTGCACTCACCGGGAAGAAAGAATGCGACTCACCCTACGCACACTCCTCGCCTACCTCGACGACACGCTCGAACCGCAGGTCGCGCGCGAGATGGGCCAGAAACTCGCGGACAACGCGGCGGCGCTCGAACTCGTCGACCGACTCAAGCGCGTGACCCGCAAGCGTGGCCTCGGCGTGCCGTCGTCCGTCGGCACCAAGGGCGACACCGCCGACCCGAATCAGGTCGCGCAGTACCTCAGCGACACGATGACGGCGGAGCAGGTCGCCGCGTTCGAGAAAGCCTGCCTCGACTCGGACGTGAACCTCGCCGAGGTCGCGGCGTGCCACCAGATCCTCACACTCGTGCTCTCGGAGCAGGTCCGCGTCCCCCCGACGGCGCGGCGGCGCATGTACGGCCTCGTCGGGGCACCCGCGTCGCTGCCCAACCGCAAGCCGGGCAAGACGGTCCCCGTCGGCGGCACCCGCGACGACACCCCGCCGGCCGACGACCGCATCGACGCCTCGTACCTGCTCGGCATGTCGGCGTTCGCGGCCGGCGAGCGGCGCGCGGTGCGCCTGACGCGCCTGGCCGTGATCGGCGTGGTCGCGTCGCTGCTGGTGGTCGCCGCGGTGATGGCCTGGCCGCGCCACCCGGACGCCCCGCGCGAGACGGCCGCGCTCCCGGCGACGACCCCGCCCCCCGCGCCGCCGGCTCCCGTTGCGAAAGCCGAGGCTGTGAAGCCTGACGCGGTGCCGGTCACCGAGGGGACGAAGCTCGAAATCCTGCCGCCGCCCAAGCCGATCGAGGTGCCGAAGGTCGTCGAGCCGGAGCCGGCTGTGCCGACGCCGGTGCCGACCCCGCCGGCGGTCGTGGAGCCGCCCAAGGAGGCCGGGCCGCCGCCGCCGGCGAGCGTTGACCGCGCCGTTGTTGGGCAGTGGGAGAAGCGCGAGCCGCTGCCGGTGCTCGTGCGGCAGTCGCCGGCCAACCCCGCCTGGACCCGCGTCCCCGCCGACGCCCCGGAGCTGGTCAGCACCGACCGCCTCACCTGCCTGCCGGGCTACAAGGCGACGATCCGCCTCGAGTCGGGCGTCACGGTGGACCTGTGGGGCAACCTGCCCGACCTGTTCCTCGGCTCGCCGATCCTCGAGGCCTCGCTGACGCCGACGGTCCCGGCCCCCGGCGTCAGTGCCGACCTGACGGTCCACACCGGCCGCTTCTACGTCATCACCAAGAACCCCAAGGGCGCGACCGTGCGGCTCCGCTTCGCCACCGAAGTCTGGGACGTGGCCCTCGGCGATGACAAGACCGAAGTCGTGCTGGAGGTCAGCCGCGAGTTAGTGCCCGGCCCGGCCGGCGCGGTGCGGGCGTCGGCAGGGCTGCACGTCAACGCGGGCCGCGCCACGCTCACCTCGACCGCGCTGAAGGGCGTCGCTCTGGGCAAGGCCGACGAAGTCTACTGGGACTCCGTGAGCCGCCTGAGCCGGCCGCGTCTCGACCCGGACCAGCGGATGAGGGCCGACCGCTCCGCCTACTGGTCGAAGTTCCCCGTCTACCCCGACGCGGCCCGCGCCAAGGCGTCGCTGGCGGCGCTCGACGACTTCTCGAAGAAGATCGCCGACCCCAACCGCGTGCGGGCCACCTTCGACGAGGCACTGCAGGACAAGCCCGAGGCGGCCAACTTCCAGGCCTTCGCGACGGCCCGCGTGGCGGTGCTGATGTTCGCCGGCCTGGGGGACGTGAACGGCCTGGCCGACTGCCTGGGCGACCCGAGCCGCGGCTTCATCCGCCAGGCGGCGGCCGTCGGCCTGCGCTCGCTGTTCGCCGCCGACCCGTCGTCGGCGGAGCGGTTCCGCGAGGTCCTGGTGGCGAAGGCCCGGCTCCCCGAGGACGAGGCCGACACCGCCATGCGCCTGCTGCGCGGCTTCACGCCCGCCGAGCGCGCCGACCCGGAGACGCTCACGCTGTTGGGCGGCAAGTTGTCGTCGGCGTCCGTGCCGGTGCGCGAGCTGTCGCTGTTCACGCTCGTGAGTTTCATCGACCCGGCCGACCCCGCCGCGAAGCCGCTGCTGACCTTCGACGCCGCCGCGTCGGCCGAGGCCCGCGCCGCCTCGACCGCCGCGTGGGCGAAGAAGATCGACGAGCTGAAGCGCAAGCTGGCGGAGCCGGCGAAGTAAAAAGTCGCCGGCGAGCGGAGGACGACAGTCCCCCGAGTCGACACCTCCCGTCGGGGTGACGGTCGCCGACGGGGGACGCGCTCGGAGGACTGTCGTCCCCCGCTCGCCGGGATTGTCAGTGGACTACTCCGTCACGTCGTACGCGACGATTTTGCTGTCGTCGCGGAGGTACACGCTGCCCCCGACCAGGACAGGCAGCGACCAGCAGCGGCTGCCGCTCAGCACGCCCGGCAGTTCTCCGCGCAGGGTAAACGCCTTGGGGTCGGCGTCGGCCAGGAACAGCGTCCCCGTCTGCGTCAGGCCGAGCAGCTTGTCGCCGGCGAGGACCACGCAGCCCTTCGTCACCGCCTTGTTCGCGGCGGTCAGCGCCACCCAGCCCTCGACGACTTCGCCCTTGCGCAGGTTGACGCACTTCAACTCGTCGGCGTCGTAGCCGTAGAGGTAGCCGCCACGGGTCACGCAGTTCGAGTGGTGGTTCTGCATCACGCGGCGCGGCCGGTAGTAAACCGACTCGGCCTTGAAGCCGTCGCCCGACTTCACGACGCGGAACAGCCCGCAGCCCTTGGCGTACCCGGACGAGATGAACACGTACTCGTCCACGGCGATCGGCGTGGCGACGTTGCCGTTGAACTGCGTCGCCCACGGCACCGACCAGAGTTCGCGCCCCGCCGCCGCGTCGGCCCCGACCATCTTCGCCCCGCCGACGGCAACGACCTGCGCGACCCCGCCGAAGGTGGCGATGGTCGGCGAGCTGTAGCCGAGCGGGTCGCCGGCGGTGCGCCAGAGTTCCTCGCCGGTCGCGCGGCTGTAGGCGACGAGCATCGCCGACTTGGCCCCCGGCTGCACGATCACCGCGTCGCCGTGGACCAGCGGCGAGCGCGAGACGCCCCACGTCGGCTTCGACGCGCCGAAGTCGTCGATGAGGTGGTGCCGCCAGGCGACGGTTGCCGCGACGCCCTTGGCCGGCACGTCGATCGCCAACAGTTGCCCGTCGGCGGTGACCGCGAACACCCGGCCGCCGGCGACCGACGGCGTGGCGCGCGGGCCGTTGGCGTGGTCCGACTGGAAGTCGGAGTAATCGACCGGCACCGACACGCTCCACTCGATCGCGCCGGTGCGCTTGTCGAGGCCCAGGACACGCTCGACGCCGGCGGCGTAGTCTTGCGTGACGAGCAGGTTCCCGACGACGGCGAACGACGAGTGGCCGCCGCCGCACGGCGTGGACCACACCAGCGTCGGCGGCTTGGCGGCCCAGTCGGCGCGGAGGGGGCCGTCGGGGGCGCGGCCGTCGCGCGTCGGCCCGAGCCACTGCGGCCAGTCGTTGCCGCGCGTCGCCTCAGTCAGCGGCGCGGCGTCGAGCGCGGCGAGTTCGACGGCGTTGGCCGCCTCGCGGTCGTGCAGCGCCGGCACCTGCCGCCCCACGAGCAGCAGGGCGACGAGCGCAACGACCAAGACGAACCCGGCGACGACCAGAAGCGAGCGGAGGCGCGACATGAGAACCTCGGAAAGAGTTTTTGCCGCGGAGACGCAGAGTCGCGGAGAAATCCAATTCAAGTTTCGGTCTTCTCCGCGACTCTGCGTCTCCGCGGCAAAAACTCTTTCCGAGGTTCTCATGTCGCGCCTCCGCTCGCTTCTGGTCGTCGCCGGGTTCGTCTTG
>JANXTD010000453.1 GCA_025352585.1 Fimbriiglobus sp. | reverse complement strand
ATCCTCGCCGACGAGATCAACCGCGCCACCCCGCGCACGCAGTCCGCGTTGCTCGAGGCGATGAGCGAGAAGCAGGTGACGATCGAGGGCCAGACGCGTAAACTCGGGCCGCCGTTTTTGGTGCTGGCGACGCAAAACCCCTACGAGTTCGAGGGCACGTACCCGCTGCCGGAAAGCCAGCTCGACCGCTTCCTGGTGCGGCTGAAAGTCGGCTACCCGACGCGCGAGGCCGAGCGGGCCATCCTCGCGCAGCACCGCGCCGGCGAGCCGGTGGACGAGCTGAAGGCGGTGCTGACGGTCGCCGACGTGACGGCGTTGCAAGCGCACACCCGCGGTGTGCGCGTCGAGTCGCCGGTGGCGGAGTACATCCTCGACCTCATCCACGCGACCCGCACGCACCCCGAAGTCCGCCTCGGGGCGAGCACCCGCGCGGCGCTGGCGTTTTACCGGGCGGTGCAGGCGTTCGCGGTGCTGCACGGCCGCGACTACGCCGTGCCGGACGACGCCAAGGCGCTGGCCGACGCGGTGCTGTCTCACCGCATGATGACGAAGGCGTGGGACCACAGCGGCCGCGACGACACGTCGGCGATCGTGCGCGAAATCCTGGCCCGCACCCCCGTCCCGAACTGAATCTGCCCCAACTGAGCCCGGAGGCCCGCCATGCCGAACGCCGCCGCCGGCCGCCCCCGCGTGCGGATGACGCGCGCCGCCTGGGTCTGGGTGCTCACCGCCGCGGTGGTCACCGTCGTCGGCTGGTACAAGTCGCTGAACCTGCTGCTACTGGGCGGCTACTTCCTGCTCACGCTGTTGGGCGTGAACCTGCGGCTGGCCTGGCGGGCGTCGTCGAAACTGAGGGCGGAGCGCCACCCCACGCCGCCGGCGTTCGCGGGCGAGACGGTCACGGTCACGGCCGACATCGTCAACGACGCCGGCTTCCCGCTGACGACCCTGGTGACCGCGGCGGCCGGGGCGAACCACTCCGCCTGGATGCTCTCGCCGATCGGCAGCGGAGACCGCAAGGCGATCACGGCCCGCTGGACGTTCACGAGCCGCGGCCGGCACCCCCTCGGCCCGCTGACCGTCGATTCGTCGTACCCGCTGGGGCTGCTGCACGTCGTGCGGTGTCTCGCCCCGGACGACTCGGTGCTGGTGCTGCCCCGGGCCGGTGCCGTCGATTTCGAGCTGTTCCGCTACTGGCTGACGCGGCAAGAGGCGGGGGCGGGCGAGACGCACCGGCCGTCGCGCCGCTCCGCGCCAGGCAGCGGCGACGTGCGCGGCCTGCGGCCGTACCGGCCTGGCGACAGCCCGCGCGAGGTCCACTGGAAGACGGCGGCGCGGCTCAACCAACTCTTCGTGCGCGAGTACGACTGCACGGAGCCGATGGACCTCGTGCTGGTCCTCGACCCGTGGCTGCCCGCCGCGCCGGACGCCGAGGCGACGCGACGCTTCGAGTGGGTGCTGAGCCTGGCGGTGAGCCTGGCGGTCGCGTCGGCGGCGAGCGACAGCCCGGCGGAGTTGACGCTGATCGTGCCGGGCCGGCCGCCGGCGGCGTACCACGGCCGGGCGACGGCGGCCTTCGTGCGCCGGGCCTTCGCCGCGCTCGCCGAGTTCGAGGGCAGCCCCGACGCGCCGGTGGTGCCGGCCGAGTTCGTGCGGCCGCGCGCGAACCGGGCGGCGCGACTGGTGCTGAGTACCCGCGCCGGGGGGCCGGCGGCGCAGGCGTTGCGCGCGGCCCACCTGACGTGCGTCGAGGTGTCGCCCGACCGGCCGCCGGCCTGGTTCGCCCCGCCGTCGGCGCTGGCCGCGAAAACTCTCATCGCCCACGCTCACGGCTCGGTTCCGGCTCGCCTTTAGTCGTTGAGGGACTGCCGTGCCGACGCTGTTCGCCTTCCGCCTGAGCACTTACCTGACGCTGGCGCTGGCCTGCCTGTGCGTGTCGTACGCCGAGTGGAACGTCCTGCGCCAGGCGTCGTACTTCGGCGCGGTCGTGCTGGCGCTCCTCGGGTTGGCTTTCTGGTGCGAGGGGCGGTACGAACTCGACCTGGCGGCGGCCAACCGCCTCGGCTTCGTCATCGGCGTCGTCGCGGCCGGCTGGATCGCCGTGCAGTTCGTCAACAAGAACAGCCTGATCTACACGCTGCCCTGGCCGGCGAGCCTGCTGCCGTACCTGGGGCCGCTGCTGATGATCCTGATGCCGGCCAAGCTGTTCCGGCCAAAGCACACCGGCGACTGGTGGGCGATGCAGGGGATCGGCCTGGCCGCGGCGGGGCTGGCCGCGGCCATCGAGGACGACGCGACCTTTGTTGGCCTGCTGGGCCTCTACGCCGTGGCCGGCGTCTGGAGCCTGTCGCTGTTCTACTACCTGCGCGTGGGGGGGCTGCTGCCGCCGGTGCCGCACACCGACCCCGGCCCGACGCCGACGATCCTCGCCCCGAGCGTGCAGGTCGATCGGGTGCAGTTCGGCGGGCAGTTCTTCGGGCAGACCATCGTCTGGGTCGCGGTGGCGATGCTGATGGCCCTGCCGCTGTTCTTCCTCACGCCGCGGTCGTCGGCCCCGGCCTGGCAGTTCGGCCGCTCGCGGCTCGAGACCGGCATGACGAGCGAGCAGTCGGTGGACCTGAACAAGTCGGGCGACTTGCAGGTGAACCGCGACATCGTCTACGAGGTCACCGCGCGCAACCGCGACGGCACGCCGCACCGCGAGCTGCCGGCCGAGCAGCGCTTCCGCTACTACACGTTCGCCGGCTACGACAGCGGCCGGTGGCAGCGGCTGGGCACGAGTAAGCAGAACACCGTCTTCGCCCGCGGCGCGACCAGGCCGCTGACGAGCGCGACGCCGGACTTCGGGCCGGGCCAGATCGAGCTGACGTTCGCGCAGAAAATCCACCTGCCGGCCCCGGTGCTGGCCGACCCGGTGACCTGGCGGGTCGGCGAGCCGACGGGGGTGTCCGGCGTCGCGGACGGCCAGCCCTGGTTCCAGCAGGCGGACGGCGTCGTCAGCCCCAGCCGCACGCCGCCCGCCAAGGTCCCGATGCCGCCCTACCGCCAGCTCGTCGCGTTCAACGGGCCGCCCGACCGCGACCTCGGGCCGGCGTTCGAGCTGAGCGTGCCGTTCCTGCGCGCCGGCGCGCAGGCCAGCCCCGAGAACCCGCTGGTGATGCTGCGCGCCGTGCGGCCGCCGCGGCTGCGCGAGTGGAGCGTCGCGCTGTTCCGCCGGCTCGCGCTCGCCGACGAGGTGCTCGCCGGTTGCCTCAGCCGAGCGAGTGAGGAGCCGCAGTTCCAGTTCGCCCCACAGGACTACGAGGCCGTCGCCCGCCGGCTCGAACTGTACTTCCGCACGACGCGCGACTACCAGTACACCTTGAAGTTGCGCCGCCTCGACCTGACGGCGGACCCCGTCGTCGAATTCCTGACGCGCACCCGCGAGGGGCACTGCGAGCGCTACGCGGCGGCGGTCGCGCTGGTCTTGCGCTGCGTCGGCGTCCCGACTCAGTACGTGCTGGGCTACAAGGGCTGCGAGGCGGAGGGCGAGGACGGCGTCTACGCGATCCGGCAGGAGGCGGCGCACGCCTGGGTGGACGTGCTCGTGCCGCGGCCGGCCCCGCCCGGCTTCCCCTTCGTGGCGAACCCGCCCGAGGAGCTGGACGGCCGCCCGGTCGCCTGGCACTGGCTGAGCATCGACCCCACCCCCGGCGGCGACTCCGAGGCGGTGGCGAGTGGCGACGGCGTCGAGGGCTTGTGGGACCGCGCCATCGCCTTCCTGTCGGAGTTCGTCGTCGGCTACAACGCCGACCGCCGGGCGCAGGCGGCCGAGTCGCTGGCCCGCTGGGTGTTGCGCGGCCCCGGCCGGTTCGTGCTCCTGGTTGTCGCCGCGGCCGCCGGGCTGGTGGCGATTTCGCTACTTTTACACGCCCGCCGCACCCGCCGGCCGCCGCCGGTGACCTCCGGCCTGGCGTGGTTCGACCGCTACTTGGCGCTCGTGCGGAAGTCCGGCGTGCCGCCCGAAGTGGGCATGACGCCGCGCGAGTCGGCCGCCGCTGTGGACGCCGCCCTCGGCACCGACGCCGCCTCGCGGACCGTCGCCCGCTACTACCTGGCCCGCTACGCCGCCCGCCCGGTGACGCCCGCCGAGGCGACCGAACTCGACACGCTGTACGCCGAGTTGCGGGCGAAGCTCAAGTAGCGTCCGCGGGCGGGCGCTACTCCGCCTCGTACACAATCTCGGCGAGCTTGCCCAAAACTAGCCCCTCGCGGCGCGGCTTGACGCCCTTCGGCAGCGGCACGTCGTTGACGAACACCGCGAACATCAGCTCGCGGCCCGACTTCGTCGTCATCGTCCCGGCCAACGCCTTACTATTCAGGTGCGTGCGGCCGTTCGCCTCGTCGTCCCAAAAGTACGTCCCGGACTTCGCGCGGACCTTGCCGACCGCCGCGCTCGTCTTGGGGACGACCGTCGCCAGGGTGCCGTCCACACCGAGGACCGGCAGGCACTTCTCGAACGCCGGCCAGTCGGGCCACTTCTTTAACGCCCGGAGGAGCTGCACGGTGG
>JANXTD010000459.1 GCA_025352585.1 Fimbriiglobus sp. | reverse complement strand
GCTGTGAGGCCGGTCTTACTTCCACGCTGGGGATCGTTAACCCAGGGGGTAAGACCGGCCTCACAGCGGCCAGCTACAGAAGACCGGCCTAGGGCCGGAAAGACCCGGATCACGCCGCCCCGTGTCAGCAACTCGTTATAGCGACCGCGGCGACAACCAGACCGGTAACTCGGCTTCGAGCAGCTTCACGAACTGACTCCGCGGCAACACGAGGTCGCACCCCGCCTCGCGTGCCGCCTTCAGTCGCGTCGCGTCAACGTGCGACCCGAACGCGGTGACGCGGGGCATCGTTGGGCAGCGCTCCCGCAGGGACGCCAGCAACGCCGGCAGGTCGAGGCCGTCGTGGTGCAGGTCGAGCAGCACGCCGACGGGGGCCGACTCCGCGAGCAGTTCGGCTAAGCGTGGCAGGCTCCGCGCGACGCTCACGGTCAGCCCGGTGGCGCGGGCGGTGCCGGTCACCTTGCTGGCGAAGATCAGGTCGTCGCAGAGCATCAACCCGGCGGCCGGCGGCGTCACGACTTGCCCTTCCCGAGGCCGTCTTGCAGCAGCTTGACGACCTCCGCGAGGCCGTCGTCGGGCTTCTTGTCCTTGAACGCCTTGACCAGCGTGTCGCCGAGTTTCTGGGCGAACTTGTCGGGGTATCGCTTGCGGAGGGCCTCGGGGAACTCGACGTGGATCGTCCGCGGGTCGAGCGTTACGACGACCAGCACGCCGTCGGACTTGACCGCCTTGAGGCGCTCGGCCCCCCACTCCTTGTAGAGTTCCTGGCGCTCCGCCGGCGTCGCCTTTTTGGCCTTGTCCAGCCACTCGGCCGGGGCGGTGGGGTGCGTCTCGATCACGAGTTCGGCGTTCGCTTTGAAGAGTTCCGCGAGCTTCGGTTCCAGCGCCTTCAGCTTGGCCGCGTCGAAGACCTTGCCCGCGTCGCTCGGGGCGATCGGGTCGGTGCGCTTCACGACCGGCTTGGTGTCCGGTTTCCCGTCGTCTTTGTCCCGGCCCTTCACCTCCTTCACGTCGCGGGTGGCGAGCAGGCGCTTCACCTCGCTGGCGTCCACGAAGAAGCTCACCAGCGAGGCGTTCAGCTCCCCGCCCTGGGTGACGCCGACGAGTTCGCCCTTGTCGTTCAACAGCGGGCCGCCGCTGTCGCCGGGGTTGGTCGGCGTGTCGGTCTCGATGACCTGGGCCTCGAAGCGGGCGACCTTGGTCTTGCTCAGCGCCGCCTCCCACTTCTTGCGGTAGACCTGCCGCACGGTGCCGTTGACGTAGCCCCACAGCGCCCCGGACTTGCCGGCGTTGCCGATGCTGTGGACCAACTCGCCCGGCTCGGGGGCGCGCGGGGCTACGGCAATCGCCTTGACGCCGTCGGGGGTCGTGTCGAGTTGGATCACCGCCAGGTCGGCCCCCTTGTCGAGCGCGACGACCTTGCCGCGGACGCCGAGGCGCTTGGCGCGGTCGGTGTAGTACGTCCGCTCGGGGATCGGCCGGCCGTCGCGGTACTCGGGGAAGAAGATCGTGACCCGCGGGTTCTCCTCGACGACGTGGTAGTTGGTCAGCACCAGCCGGCGGTTCGCGTCGATCAGCGTGCCGCTGCCGGTCGCCAGCCCGGCGGTGCGGGTCGAGTGGACCCAGACCGTCGAGGCGACCGCGTCCTTGTAGATTTTCGCCCCGCCGGTCGCCTCCTGGGCCGATAACGCCGCCGGGCAGGCCAGCAGCAGCAACGTCGGCAGCCATCGCAGGGTACGCATCGGGCAGCTCCGTCCGGGGGTGAACCGGGCCATTGTAGCGTCCGGCCGCGTCGTCACTTGCCGTTGGAGTGTCGCCGGAGCAAAACGGTGGCACCCGCCCTCCCCGGAGCCGCCCGATGCCGACGCCCCCTGACACCGCCCTCTTCGCCGGCTGGGACTTCAGCACCGGCTCGGCGAAAGCGATTGCCGTGAACCTGAGCGGCGAGACGGTCGCCGAGGTGCGCCTGCCGACCGACCTGCACACCGACGGCGGCGTCAGTGAACTGAACCTGATGATGCTCGAAGGCCAGGCGCGGGCGATCACCCGCGCGCTGACCGCCGAGCTGCGCCGCCTGGGCCGCCTGAGCAACTGGGTCGCCGGCGGCATCTCCGCGACGCACCACACCGCCGGCCGCACCGACGCCAACGGCAACCAAGTCCGTCGCGCCATCTGCTGGAACGACCAGACGCTCGCCGAATACCACGCCGAAGGGCTGGCCCGACTCGGCGGCCCGGCGCGGGTGCAAGAGCTGATCGGCGGGCCGTGGGCGGTGCGCTACTCGCTGAGTCACCTCGTCAAGGACGAGCCGACGTTGAGCCGCGCCGAGTGGCTCCGCACGCGGGGAATTCTCCAACACGGCACCCTCGCCGCAGGCTACTTGACGGGTCACTTCGACACGGTCAGCGTCTCGGCGGCCGCCTCGACGGGGCTGCTCGACCTGCGCACGGGGGCGTGGCAGCCGGCGATGCTCGAAGCGCTCGCCGACCCGGAGTACCGGGCACTCGCGCTGAAGTGTCTGCCGCGCGTCATCGACATGCACACGCCCGTCGGCCGGCTGTCCGAATCGACGGCGCTCGACGCCGGGTTGCCCGACGGCGTGCGGCCGTGGGTCTTCCCGACGCTCGACGACCAGGCGGCCGGCCTCGTCGGCGGCGGGGCGGTCGCCGACGGGCAACTGGCGATCATCCTGGGCAACTCGGCCGTCGTCAACTCGTCGTCGGCCCGCCCGCCGCAGTCCGGCAGTCTCGACGCGATGCGGCTGAACTGGGGGCCGTACCTGTGGATGCGCTGCTACAACAACGGCGCGCAGTTCCTCGACCGCGTCGTCGGCGCGAACCCCGACTGGCCCGCACTCGAAGCGGCCGCCCGGAAGGTCGCGCCCGGTTGCGGCGGGGTCGCGGTGATCCCGTTCGCCCTGTCGGAGCCGTCGGTCGGCGTCCTCGCCCCGCGATTCGAGTGGCTGCCGCACGAGCCGACCCAACCGGGCGTTCGACTGCGGGCGTCGTTCGAGGCGCTGGCGTACCTGATCGCTCTCGCGGTCCAGGAGCACGAGGCGGCGGGGCAGGCGATCACGCGTATCACCGTGTCCGGCGGCATCGCCAAGAGCGACCTCATGATGGAAGTGCTCGCCAGTGTCGTCAACCGCCCGCTCGAACGGCTCGTCTCCGACGAAGGCCCGGCGCTCGGGGCCGCGGTCATGGCCCTCGCGGGCTACACGGCGATGGGCGGCGCGGCCCCGTCGCCGGGTGAGGGGGTCGCGGCGGCCGTGGCGAAGCTGGTGAAGTTCCGCGGCGAGACGAGTCCGCGGCCGGAGTGGGTCGCTGCCTACCGCGCCGGCTCACAGACGTTCCGTGATCGCCTCACGGGGCGGGGATGACGACCGAATCGGCGGCGACCTTGGCCGCCGCCGCCGGGACGAACAGCGTTAGCCCCACGCCGCCGCCCTGCGCCGTCAGCGTGACGCCGACGAACGATTGCGGCGGGTTCTTCAGCGTGCGGAACTCCGGGATGTCGAACCCCGGCACCGCCGGCAACGCCCCCGCGACGGAGCGCGTGTAGTCGGACAGTGTCGCCACCGTCGGCCCCGCCTCCGCGAGCAGCAGGTACGACGCCGACTTCGGCAGGCGTTGCCGGGTTGCCGTGAACGCCGCGTTGCCGCCGACGCGGTCGGTGTCCGCAAGCAGACTGGTGAGCAGTTTCGTAGCCGCCACCTCGTCCGTGGCTTCGAGCAGGGCATGCCGCTTCCCGTCGTCGCCGAACCAGAGCACCGTCTTCTCGCGGACGAGCCGCCGCATCGATTCGAGCGTAGCCTGCTTGACGTTGGGGTCGCGGATCGTCGCGACGCCGGCCTCCAGGTCGAGCGTCAGTTGCCCGCGATTGAGCGCGAAGCCGCCGGCGTCGAGAGCCTTTTCGCGAAGGCCCGGCGCGTCGGCGAGCTTGACGTTGCGGGCGTACCCGGCCGCCGGCATCGTGCGGAGCAGTTTGGCGTGCGCCGCCGTGCGCTTCGCCGCGTCGGGCGTGACGAGCAGCGTCCCACTCTCGCCGTCGCGACTCACGGACACTCGCACGCCGTCACGGCCGGTCGCGTCGAAGGCGGTGACCGCCGCCGTCGCCCGCTCGTCGTCGGCGGGGGCCTCGTACTCGCGCGTCAGCCGCCGCACGACCGCGGACGCCGCAGGCCCCCACTGCGACGCCGTGTACGCCGTGAACCCCGCCGGCAGCGTCAACAGTTCGTCGAGGGCCGCCGGCTTGTCCGCGGCGAACTGCTTGGCTGTCGGCGAGCCGGGGGTGAAGGCGACTTCCGCCCGGAGCGTCACGCCCTCGGCCCCGAAAGTCAGCCCGACGGCGAGGTCGCGGCCGTCTGCGAGGGTCTGCGCCAGGCCGTCGAGCACGAGTTGGACGGTCTCGACTTGACGGGGGTCGAACGCCGGGATTGGGCCGCCGCCGTTGCGCAACATCAGTCCGGCAAACTGCACCGTACTGCGCACAACGTCGCCGCACTGCGCGTTGACGGCAGCGACGTTGATGTACGCGGACAGGTCGGAGTCGTTGACGATCCCCGCGAGCGCGCCGAGCCGCTCGGGCGTCACGAACTCGCGGCTGGCTTTGAACGCCTTGGCCGCCGGCTTGTCCGCCGCGAACTGCTTGGCCGTCGGCGAGCCGGGCGTGAAGGCGACTTCGGCCCGCACAGTCACGCCGTCGGTGCCGAAGTTCACCCCAACGGCAAGGTCGCGGCCGTCGGCGAGCGTCTGCGTCACGCCGTCGAGGGCGAACTGCACGGTCTCGACCTGCCGCGGGTCGAACGCCGGAAGTGGCCCGCCGCCGTTGCGCAACATCAGTCCGGCAAACTGCACCGTACTGCGCACAACGTCGCCGTACTGCGCGTTGACGGCAATGACGTTCACGTACGCCGACAGCTCGGAGTCGTTGACGATCGGGGCAAGGCCCGCGAGGCGTTCGGGCGTGACGAGTTCGCGGCTGGCGTGGAACGCCTTCGCCGCGGCTTCGCTCGCGCTCACGGCGACGTAGCCGGGGCGGCCGACGAGGAACCACGGGCCGGCGCGATCGACGCCCTCCTTGCCGGCCTCGAAGTCGCCGCGCTCGTCGTCGGTCACCAGCGTCTTGCGGAACGTCGCCGCGTCCTTGACCGGCACGAGCCAGACCCAGGGCGGCGTCGGCGAGTTCCAGCCGTCGAAGGTGAACGCCACGCCGACGACGCGCTCGCCGGGCGTCACCGAATCGACATCGCGGCCGGGGGCGGCGTCGGCGAGGAGCTTGCGCAGTCGTTGCGGCAAGTCCTTGGCGGCGTCCGGCTGCACGGCCTCGAGGAACTGCGTGAGGTGTTCGACCGCCGGCCCGCGGCCGTTGAGTTGCACGACGACCAGCGCGCCCGTCGGGATCGGCACCGGGCCGGCGTGTAGCGGCGGGGCGACGAGCAACGCCAGCAGGGTCAGGCAGGTTCGCATCGGTCGGCTCCGCGGGGGACGAAGCCGCCATCGTAGCCACGGGGGGACCAGAGAATCTAGCCCGTGCCGTCCTCGGCGTTCTCCAACCGCAGCGGCTGCCAGACGTGCGGCCGGGCCAGCGGCTCGATGTGCAGCTTCATCACGCCGTCCTGGAAGATCCGTAGCGTGCCCGACGACTGGCTCACGCAGAACGCGATGGCCTTGGTGTGCCGGCTGATCCCCGCCGCCGCCATGTGCCGGCTGCCGAAGCCTTTCGCGAGGTCGATGCCGTCGGACGGCACGTCGAGGTAGAGGCACGCCGCCTCGGCGATGCCGTCGCGCCCCACCAGGATCGCGCCGTCGAGCTTGGCGATCTCCTTGATCTGCTCGCGCACGCTGCGGTCGCGCACGTCCCGCTCGGCCTTGGTGTAGCCTCGAAAGGGGTTGAAGTTCTGGAATCGCGACATCTTGAGCACCCGCCGCGTGTCGCCGACGACGACGACGGTGCCGATCGGCTGGCCCTCGCGGCCCTCCCGGCCGATCTCCGTCGAGAGGTCCACGACGAGCCGCAACACCTCCATCGGGATGCCCGGCCCGAGGACGCGGAGGTCCTGGGCGGTCATGCGCTCGAGGTGCTCGCCGAGGTGGATCACACTGACGCTGTCGATCGGCTCCGGGGCGTCGTCGAGCGTGGCGATGCCGTTGTACAGCACGACGACGTGCGCGCCGGGCTTCAGGTACTTGGCAGAAATGGCGTTGAGCAAGGCGTTACTCAGCCGCTCCTGGATCGGCAGCGGCTCGTAGTCCATCTCGATGACTTCGAACTCGTCGCGGTCGCGCAGCGGCTTCGTCAGGGCGGCCGTCTCGGCGGCGACGAAGACCTTGATGCCCGCGAGGATGCGGGCGACTTCGTCCCAGTCGAGCGACGTTTCGGTGAGCAGCAGCACGGCGTCGGCCGGCAGGCCGCGCACGAGTTCGCGCGCCGTTTGCAATAGTTGGGCCGTCTGGGTCGGCAAACTCATGGGCGCTGGGTTCCGACACGCTCTGGCACGGGTGAAGTTGGCGTAGTCTAGGCGACTTCTCAGCGTGGACCAACCGCGAGCGTGGGAGAACGCGGAAATAACCGGTGCCGGCACGCCTCACAGCGCCGCGACTTCGACGAGGTTGTCGAAGAAGGTGCCGCCGCCGCCCTGGTCGGTCACGGCCGTCGAGGTCGTCGTGTTGACGTTGACGCCGTCCTCGGTGTAGCGGTTCCACCAGATGCCGAAGCTCACCACGACCCCCGGCCGCACGCTGTCGCCGACGACGGCTTTGGCCCGGAAGCGGCCGCGGCCGTTGAACACGCGCACCGACTGGCCGGCGACGATGCCCCGCGCCGCGGCGTCGTCGGCGTGCATCTCCACGACCGGCTCACCCGCCGCTTTCCGCAACGCCTCGACGTTGACGAAGCTCGAATTCAGGAACGACGGCACTGGCGGCGTCACCATTTGCAGCGGGTACAGCGTGGCGAGGTCGGGCCGCGTCTGCGGGTCCTCGTGCGGCGGGACGTAGTGCGGCAGCGGGTCGCGGCCGGCGTCGAGTTCACGCCGGCTGAACAGTTCGCACTGGCCCGACGGCGTGCCGAAGTTGCCGTCGGCGAACGGGGCGTAATCGACGGGCAGGTTCAGCCGCACCGGCCCGCCCTCCATCAGCCGATCGAAGCTCACGCCGTCGAACGCCGACTCCGATGGGTAGACCCGGCCGCCGCCGCCGACCATCGACTGCCGGGCCAGTTCCTCGTCGGGCGTGTCGAACAGTTGCGGCTCGAAGCCCATTGCGCGGGCCAGCAGCCGGAAGACCTCGGTGTTCGGCTTCGACTCGCCCAGGGGGGCAATCGCCGGCGGGTTCACTTGCACGTAGAGGTGCCCGTAGCTGGCGTGGATGTCGAACTGCTCGAGCTGCGACGTGGCCGGCAAGACGATGTCGGCGTACCTGGCCGTATCGGTCATAAACAGGTCGTGGACGACGGTGAACAGGTCGTCGCGTTCGAGGCCCGTCAAGACTTTCGACTGGTCGGGGTTCACCGCCGCGGGGTTGGCGTTGTAGACGTACAGCGCCTTCACCGGCGGCCCCGGCAACTCCCCGGCGAGCGCCTCGGCGAGCTTGACCATGTTGACGGTGCGCGTGCCGGGGCGGATCAAGTCCGGGCGTTCGAGGTACCTCTCGTTGAACGGGTACATCTTCGACGTGCTCAGCAGCGCCCCGCCGCCGGGGTGCCGCCAGTCGCCGGTGATCGCCGGCAGGCAACAGACCGTCCGCACGGCCATCGCCCCGCCGCCGTGCCGCTGCATCCCGTAGTTGAGGCGGATCAGCGCCGGGCCGCCGAAGAGGCGTTGGGCGTTGCCGTACTCGCGGGCGAACTGCTCGACCGTCTCGACCGGCAGCCCGGTGATGCGGGCGACGACGTGCGGGGCGTAGTCGTTTAGCACGCGCTGGCGCAACTCCGCGGTGCCGACGCAATAGCGTTCGAGGTAGTCGTCGTCTTGCAGGCCGTCGCGGAAGAGGACGTGCATGACGCCCAGGGCGAGCGCCCCGTCGGTGCCGGGCCGCACGGGGATCCACCAGTCGGACTTGGCGGCGGTGCGGCTGCGGTGCGGGTCGATGGTCACGATCTTGGCCCCGGCCTTGCGGGCGTGGTGCATGACGGCCCACAGGTGGCTATTCGTCACCGACGTGTTCGACCCCCAGTTGACGATGTAGCGGCTCTTGGCGACCGCCTCCGGGTCGATGGCGGCGCGGGTGCCGAGCGTGATGTCGCTGCCGACGGCACCGGCCGTGGCACAGATTGTGCGGTCGAGTAGCGACGCCCCGAGGCGGTGGAAGAAGCGGCGGTCGAGGCTGGCGTATTGCAGCTTGCCCATCGTGCCGGCGTAGGAGTACGGCAGTATTGCCTGCGGCCCGTCCGGTGACGCCGCGATGTCAGTGAACTTGGCCGCGATCGTGGCGACGGCCTCGCCCCACGAGATCGGCGCGAAGTCGCCACGACCCTTGGGGCCGACGCGCTTCAACGGTGTGGTCAACCGGCCGTCGTGGTAAACGCGGTCGAGGTAGCGCGCGACTTTGGTACACAGGAAGCCGCGGGTGAACGGGTGGTCGGGGTCGCCCTTCACCGACACGGCGCGGCCGGCGGCGTTGACTTGCGTCACGAGGCCGCAGGTGTCGGGGCAGTCGTGCGGGCAGACGCCGCGGACGGTCGCCAAGGCGGTCGTCAGTGCGGCCGTCGGGAGGGGAATCGTCATGGTGCGGTCGCCTGGCTGTCCGCGCCTCGGGCGCGGGGACGGGGACGGTTTAAGAATCTCTCCGGCGACTTGCTCAGTTTCCCGCGCGAATTGCCGATTTACGATCTACGGTTAGCCGCCTACTGTGATTGACGCCCCACGCTCCAGCGCCCCGAGGCCCGGAAGATGCCCGCCCCGACCACCATCCCGGACTTCCTGGACGTCATCAAGAAGAGCGGGCTGATCCCCGAGGACGGGCTGGCGGCGGAACTCGCCCGGCTGCGGTCGAAGTCGGCCGGCCCGCAAACCGTCGAGGGCATGGCCGCCGCGTTCGTGGACGCCGGGCTGCTGACGCGCTTCCAGTGCAAGCAGGTCAAGCTCGGCCGGTACAAGCGCTTCGAGGTCGCCGCCAAGTACCGGCTGCTCGAACTCCTGGGCGTCGGCGGCATGGGGGCGGTCTACCTGTGCGAACACATCTTCATGAAGCGGCTCGTCGCGCTCAAGGTGCTGCCGGTCGAGAAGCTGGCCGACCCGTCGGCGCTGCTGCGCTTCTACCGCGAGGCCCGCGCCGTGGCCGCCCTGGACCACCCGAACATCGTCCGCGCCTACGACATCGACAAGTTCGAGCAGATGCACTTCCTCGTGATGGAATACGTTGACGGGGTGAGCATTCAAGAGGTCGTCGCCCGGCACGGCCCGCTCGACCCGTACCGCGCCGCCAACTACGTTGCCCAGTCGGCCCACGGCCTGCACCACGCCCACCAGCTCGGCATGGTCCACCGCGACATCAAGCCCGGCAACTTGTTGCTGGAGCGCACCGGCTTCGTCAAGATCCTCGACATGGGCCTGGCCCGCTTCTTCGACCAGAAGAACGACAACGTCACCGAGAAGTTCGACAACAACTGCGTGCTGGGCACGGCCGACTACCTCGCCCCCGAGCAGGCCGTCAGCAACGTCGTCGACATCCGGGCCGACATCTACGCCCTCGGCGGCACCTTCTACTTCATGCTCACCGGCCAGTCCCCGTTCCCGGACGGGACGATCGCGGCCAAGCTGCTCAGCCACCAGCGCGAGGAGCCGCGGCCGGTCAACGAGTTCCGCGGCGACGTGCCGGCGGAGTTGCTCGCCATCCTCGACCGCATGATGCGCAAGGACCCCGAGGAGCGCTACCAGACGCCCGAGGAGCTTCACGAGGC
>JANXTD010000303.1 GCA_025352585.1 Fimbriiglobus sp. | reverse complement strand
GACAGTTGCGGCATGCTCACGCTTTCCGACCTCGACCCGACGCCCGTCGAGCGGTGGTTGGCCGCGCGGCGGGCCGCGCCGAGGGGCAAGGGCGGCATCGGGGCACAGACCTCGAACCACTTCGCCGTGGGTCTGAAGGCGTTCGGTAACTTCCTGGCCAGGACCGACCGGGCGGCCGCCAACCCCTTCCGGCACCTCGCCAAGGTGCGCATCGACGCCGACATCCGCCACGCCCGCCGGGCGCTGACCGCCGACGAGTTCGACCGCCTTTTGTGTGCCGCGCGAGTGGCTGAAGACTTCCGCGGCCTGAGCGGCACTGACCGCTCGTCGCTCTACCTGACCGCCGGCATGACCGGGCTGCGGGCCTCCGAGTTGGCCAGCCTCTCGCCCGCGTCGTTCGACCTGGACGCCGGCACCCCCTCCGTAGCTGTCGAGGCGGCCTACTCGAAGCGTAAGCGGCGTGACGTGGTTCCGCTGCACCCCGCGCTCGTCGCGGCCCTGCGGGGCTTCTTGGCGGGTAAGGCGGCGGGGGCGCGCGTCTGGCCGGGCAAGTGGGCGATGCACTTCGAGGCCGGCGACCTGATCCGCCGCGACCTGGCCGCCGCGCGGGCCGCCTGGGTCGCCGAGGCGGCCGACCCCGCCGAGCGGACCCGGCGGGAGGGTTCGGACTTCCTGAGCTACGAGAACGCCAAGGGGGAGTTCGCCGACTTCCACAGCCTACGGCACCGCTTCGTCACCGAGTTGGTGAACGCCGGGGTGATGCCCAAGGACGCCAAGGAGTTGGCCCGGCACTCGACAATCACCCTGACGATGGACCGCTACGCCCACGCGACGCTCGAGGGGACCGCCGCGGCGCTGGGCAAGTTGGCCGCGCCCCGAGTACCACCGGGCGTACCAACCCCCGCCCACGGGTGCCAATCCGTGACGACGATTGATGAAACGCACCCGCCGCGGGCCGAAGCCGTCGGGGTGCAGGAAACGCTAGGATTGACGGCACTTGAGGACGATTGCGGAGACATGACGACTAGTGAACAGGCAGTGCACCCGGAGGGATTTGAACCCCCAACCCTCGGTTCCGAAGACCGATGCTCTATCCAGTTGAGCTACGGGTGCCGACCCTGCGTCCCCCGCATCGTAGCCGCTTCCGGTGCCGGGTGCAACCGGGCGGCTACCGAATCGTGAACGGGTTGTCCGACTGCTCCGCCCCGACCGTCGTCGGCGGGCCGTGGCCGGGGAAGACCTTCGTCGCCGGCGGCAGCGTGTACAGCTTCGACCGGATGCCGTCGATCAGTTGCCGGTGACTGCCGCCGGGGAAGTCGGTCCGGCCGACGCTGCCGGCGAACAGCACGTCGCCGCCCAACACCACCGTCGGGTCGCCGTCGGTGCCCGCGATCACGAAGACGACGTGGCCCGGCGAGTGGCCGGGGACGTGGCGGACTTCGAGCGTCAGGCCGGCGTAGTCGATCGTCTCGGCGTCGTCGAGCAGCCGGTCGGCCGGCGGGGCCACGACGGGGCTGCCGAAGGGGCCGCTCAGGTTCAGCGCCGCGTCGGTCAGCATCGGCGCGTCGAGCCGGCCGATCACCACGGGGGCGGCCGGGGCGTGATCCTTGAGGCGCTGTACCCCGGCGATGTGATCGACGTGGCCGTGCGTCAGCAGGATCGCGGCGACGGCGAGGTTCTTGGCCGTGAGGTGGGCGACGATGCGCTCGGCGTCGAAGCCTGGGTCCACGACGACGGCCTCGGTGCCGCCAGGCCGGCTGACGACGTAGGCGTTCTGGTCGAACTGCCGCGAGGTGACCACGGCGAGGCGGACGGCCACGGCTAAATCCTCGGGCGGGCGGGGCGAACACTCGGTACCGGCAGTTTATCGGCTTGCTCAGGCTCCGGCGGCCGGCGTATGATAGTTTGTGGCTACCCGAACCGGGCGGCCGAACCGTACCGAACCTCACCCCCACTCCCTGGAGGCCCGCTTCGGCGGGACACACGCGATGCGCGGGAATAACGCTTACGCACTCGAAGACACCTACGACGGCGAGCCGCAGTCGGCCGCCAACTCCCCGGCGATGGCGCGGGCGGCGTTCATCAAGCGGACCTACGCGCACGTCCTCGGCGCGGTCCTGGCCTTCGT
>JANXTD010000266.1 GCA_025352585.1 Fimbriiglobus sp. | reverse complement strand
CCCGACGGCCTCGCGCAGTTCGTCGCCGTCGCGAAACGTCCGGGCGACGGGTTGGACCGTCTGCACGCCGTCTGGGGCCTCGGCATGGTCCTCGCCAAGCAGCCGGCCGCTGCGGTCACGCTCACCGAACTTCTCACAGACGCGAACGCCGAAGTGCGGGCGCAAGCGGCGAAGACCCTCGGCGAACGCAAGGTTGCGGCGGCCGCCGGAGCGCTGGTGAAGCTGCTCGACGACGCCTCGCCGCGGGTCGTGTTCATGGCCGCGCAAGCCCTCGGCCAGTTGAAGCACGCCCCGGCGGCCGACAAGCTGGTCGAGGTGATCCGCGTCAACGAAAACCGCGACCCGACCTTGCGACACGGCGTCGTCACCGCGCTGACCCGGATCGGCGGCGGCCCCAAACTCGCGGGCCTCGTCAAAGACTCGAGCGCCGCCGTGCGGCTCGCCGCGGTGCTCGTACTTCGCCAGCAGAAGTCGGCGCAACTCGGGGAGTTCCTGGGCGATGTCGATGTCAACGTCCGCGCCGAGGCGGCCCGCGCGATTCACGACGGCCCCGTCGAAACCCTGATGCCGCAACTCGCCGCGCGGGCCGGCAAGTTGACCGGCGGGGACGGCGAAGCGTTCGCCCGCCGGGCACTCGACGCCGCCTTCCGGGCCGGCACCGCCGACGCCGCGACGGCCGTGCTAGGCGCGGTGAGCAACCCCGAACTGACGCAGTTGGTGCGGAGCGAGGCGCTGGCGATGTTGCGCGACTGGGACGCCCCCGGCCCGCGCGACCGCGTCACCGGCCACTGGCGGCCGCTGACCGCCCGCGTCGCGCCGGTGGCGACGGCCGTCGTGCAGGCCGGCGTCGATCGACTCTTGGCCGGTACGACAGGCAAGCTGCAAAGCGAGGCGGTCGAGACGCTGGTGAAGCTCAAAGTCGAGGTGAATGAGGCGAAGGCGGTCGGCTGGGCGTCGGACGCGAAGGCCGACGGGAACCTGCGGGCCGCGGCGCTGAAGCTGCTCGCCGACCGCAAGGCCAAGCCGTTCGATTCCCTCGCGGCGGCGGCGCTGAAGTCCGGCCCGCCGGCGCTCGCGGCGGCGGTGCGCGACATCGTCGCCGAGAAGCAGCCGGAGGTCGCCACGAAGATGCTCCTCGCCGTACTCGGTGACAACGCCGTGTCACTCGTGGAGCGGCAGCGCGGGCTGGGCACGCTGGCGCGGCTCAAGACCGAGGACGCCGGGCTGTCGCTCGACGTGTGGGCCGGGAAGTTGGTGCTGGGCGAGGTGCCGGTGGAAATGCAGGTGGATGTCCACGACGCGCTCAAGGCTGCCCCGTCGCCCTACCGCGACGGCCTGCGGGCCAAGTTCGAGGCGAAGCTGCCGAAGGACCCCGTCGGCAAGTTCCGCCACACCCTGACCGGCGGCGACGCGGCCCGCGGCCGGGAAGTCTTCGTCAACCACACCGCGGCGCAGTGCGTCCGCTGCCACGCGGTCAACGGCCAGGGCGGCGTCGCCGGGCCGGACTTGACGAAGGTCGTGGAGCGCAACCCGGTCGGCACGCGCGACTACCTGCTGGAGTCGATCGTCTTGCCGAGCGCGAAGATCGCCGTCGGCTACGCGACAGTCACGCTGACCCTCGCCGACGGCCGCGTCGTCGCCGGGACGGTCCTCGCCGAGGACAAGCAGACCGTCACGGTGCAGACGCCCGACGGCAAGAAGTTGACGGTCGCCGTCGCCGACGTCGACGCCCGCACGGCCCCCGTGAGCGCGATGCCGAGCGCCGAGCGCGCCCTGACCCCGCGCGAGATGCGCGACCTGATCGAGTACCTCGCTACGCTGAAGTAACAACCAGAGCGCAGAGTGCAGAGTGCAAAGCTCAGCACCGGTCACCTTCTGTTCTGACACTCTGCGTTTGCACTCTGAACTCTGCACTCTTTTGGTCGCCAAATGCCAAGTCCCGCCCAGAGTCTCGCCAAGCTCAACGTCGAGGAGTTGCTGCAACCGGTGCTCGTGCAGCTCGTCGTCATCGTCGCCGCGGCGCGGGTCGCCGGGGTGCTGGCGCGGCGACTCGGGCAGCCGGCGGTCGTCGGCGAGGTCGTCGCCGGGCTGCTGCTCGGGCCGTCGCTGCTCGGCTGGCTGCTGCCGGACCTGTCCGCGGCGATCTTCAAGCCGCACTTCGACGGCGTCCCGCAAGACCTCGCCGACGCGGCGTTCCCCAAGATTTTCCAGGTCTTCTCGCAAGTCGGCCTGATCTTTCTCCTGTTCCTGATCGGCCTCGAGTTCGACTTCGGCCACCTGAAGGAGCGCGGCAAGGCGGCGCTCGCCGTGTCGCTCGCCGGCATCGCCCTGCCGTTCGCGCTCGGGGCCGGTCTGGCCCGGCTCGTCCACCCGCACCTCGAAGACCACCCCACCGCCGGCCCCGTGCCGCTCTTCGGCCTGACGCTGTTTATGGGCATCTCGATGGCGATCACGGCCATCCCGGTGCTGGGCCGCATCATGATCGAACTCAACGTCCAGCGCACCCGCCTCGGCACGGTGACCATGACCGCCGCGGCGATCAACGACGCCGTCGGCTGGGTGATGCTGGCCGCCGTCGCCGCGCTCGCCCGCGCGACCTTCGACCCCGCCGACACCGCGATCATGGTCGCCGAAACCGCCGGCTTCGCGCTGTTCGTCGCGCTCGTCGTGCGGCCGCTGGCGACGCGCTACTTCGCCTCGTCGCTGCGCGCCAACGCCGGCAATCTGAGCTTCAACGCCCTGGCGGTGCTGGTCGTCTTGATGCTTTTGTGCGCGGTCGCCACGAACCTCATCGGCATCTTCGCGATCTTCGGGCCGTTCTTGCTGGGCGTCGCGCTCTCCGACCAGCCGGGGTTCCGCGCCGCGGTGACGGCCCGATTGCGCGACCTCGTGACGGTGTTCTTCCTGCCGGTCTTCTTCACCTACACCGGCCTGCGCACCGAGGTGACCAGCGTCGCCGGGGTCGCCGGCTGGCTGACGCTGCTCGGCGTGATCGCGGCCGCCGTCGCCGGCAAGCTCGGCGGCTGCGCGCTGGCCGCGCGGGTCAGCGGGATGCCGTGGCGCGAGTCGCTGATCGTCGGCGCGATGATGAACACGCGCGGCCTCATGGAGCTGATCGTCATCAACGTCGGCTACGAACTCGGCGTCATCCCCAAGTCGCTCTTCGCCGCGCTCGTGCTCATGGCCGTGGTCACGACCGTGATGACGACGCCGCTGCTGCTGCTACTGCGCCGCGGCACCGAGATCGAAGCCCCGATCGCCGCGAGCGGGTTCCTGACGAAGTAGCGTTGTCGCCGGCGTCACTTCGCCCCGACGGTCACGCTCAGTGTGCCGATGCCGGCGGCTTTGAGGCGCGCCCGCGCCGCCGGGGTCAGGTCGTCGGCCGTCAGCGTCACCGCGGTCGGCTCGGGCGTCTGGCCAATCGCGGCGAGCAGCGCGGCGGCGTCGAAGGCCCCCGCGTGCGAGACCTCGGCCCCGACGCGGCTCGACGCCGGGCGACGGAGCGTGACGCCCGGCCGTAAAGAAAACTGACTCACCGTCCAGTCGCCGTCGGCGTACGCTTGCAGGTGGACGCGGTCGCGCAGCGCGGCCGGCAGCGTCGGCACCGGCAGGCCGACGAAGGTCAGGTGGTGCCGGTCGCTGTCGTCCGCCAGCACCGCCGCGAAGGCGACGGCGCGGCTCACCTCCGTGCCGTTGAGGCTGTACTTGCGCTGGGCCGACCGCAGCCGGGTCGCATCGACGCCGAAGTTGTCCCCCGCCGGGGCCGCCGGCTCGGGGCGGCGCAGCAGGCCGAAGTTCTCGACCTGCGGCAGCACCCCGTCCGGCAGTTCCGGCGCTGCGGCGCGGGGCGTGGCGTAGGGCGGTGGCGGCGGGGCCAGCAGCACGACCGCCCAGCCGCCGCCGACCGCGAACACTTGCGCCCCGTCGCGCACGACCATCGGCGTGCCGGCGTCGGTGAGGCCGCGCCAGCGGTTGAGCAGTTGCCGGCGCGTCATCCAGACCCACTGGCCGGGGCGGTTGTTGTCGATCACGGCCCCGCGCTCGGCGTCGAGGTGCGCCAGGTTGACCATGTGCAGCACGGCACCGGGGTAGAAGCCGTCGGCCCCGGCGTAGGTGATCGACGCCATCCGCCCCGTCTTGACGGCCAAGTCGAGGAACGCCTCGTCGCCGCCGACGTGCTGGACGTACGCGGGCGTCGGCCGGCCCTGGGAGGCGCAGTAGGCCGCCAACTCGCGGTCGAGTTTCTCCGGGTGCCCGCCGCCGGGCCGCTTAACCATCCAGCGCTGAAACCCCAGCAGTTGCGGCACGTTGTGCCAGTCGGCGGCCTGCTGCACCGACGTGAACACGCACAGCCCCAGGCCGTCGACCCGGCTGCCGACGTTGCGGACGTGCCGCGCGGCCGGCAAGTCGATCGTCGCGTTCGTGCCGTCGGGGGCGACCGGCCGCGGCACGGTGTCGATGGCGTGCGCCGCCAGGGCCAGCGCGAGCGCCGTCGCGGAGATCAGGAATCGCATGGGGGTCACCTCGGGTCATCGGTTGTGGGAAGTCGAAGATCGGGTGTCGGGTATCGGGTGTGGGGTGTCGCAGAACCGGCCGGGGGAATTTCCCGGCTCGTGGGCGGTTCGACCATACCCGACACCCCACACCCCACACCCGAATGGGAAGTCACTTCGCCTCGGACGAGGCGGCGGGCAGGACCGGCGGGGAGGGCAGCGGGGTGCCGTTGCGGAGCGCGGCGTAGACGCCCAGGGCGAAGATCGCCAGGGCCAGCAAGTCGGCGACGCGGAAGCCGCGGAACGACAGCGGGGGCGGCGTCGGTCGCGGGGCGGGGGTCGGGTCGGACATGGCGGGATTCCTCGGGGCGTGCATGATGAACACTTGAACACTGAGAGTCTTCTACACGCGATTCGGCGACGCGCCGGAGAAATCGCCCGGCGTCGTGGCGGAGCGGTTCGTTGACCGGCCGTCGGCGGGGTGGTACCATGCGGGCGACGAGTGGTACCACCGTGCGGCCGAGGTGACGATGGCCAAGCACGAGCGGACCCTGGCCGCGATCTTCGCGGACCCGATACAAGCCAACATCCGCTGGGGGGATGTCGAGGCTCTGTTTCTCCACCTGGGTGCGATCGTCACGGAGGGGAGCGGGTCCACGTTGACTTGGGCGGAGCCGACTCGACGTTCCACCGCCCCCACCCCGGCAAAGAAACGACGAAGCCGGGAATCCGAAGCGTCCGAAAGTTCCTAACCGATGCGGGGCACGCGCCATGACATACAAGGGCTACACCGGTAAGGTGACCGACGTGGACCCCGACACGGGCGAACTCTACGGCGAGGTCGCCAACATCCTCGGGGTCATCACCTTCGTGGCGACGACCGGGCCGGACCTGGTGCGCGAGTTTCACACGTCGGTCGATGTCCACCTGGACTGGTGCCAGCGCCGTGGCGTCGAGCCGGTGAAGCCGTACTCGGGCAAGTTCCAGACGCGCTTGCCGCCCGCCTTGCACAAGAAGGCCGCCCGCGCCGCGCGGCAGGCGGGCGTGAGCCTGAACGCCTGCGTGCAGTCCGCCCTCCAGGCCGCGGTCGCCGACCTCGCGCCGGCGAAGGCCCCCGCGGCCAAGCCGCTGCCGGCCGCGGCGCAGTCGAAGGCCCGCCCGCGGAGGGTCGCCGCGAAGGGCCGCAAGCCGTCGGCGTGAGGCTGGCGGTCGCGGCGCGGCCCCCGGCGGGCGGCGGGTGTTCGTGGGGTGGGCGGAGGACTCCCCGCGTCGGGCTGGCTGACCTGCGGGAAAACCGGACGACTTGGCCCCCGGTCACCCCGCCTTGCCCGGACGCATTCCCCGGATATAGTGGTTGACTTCGGCTCGACTCCCGTCGTTCCGGCTCTCGCGTGCTTGCCGACGCGCGGTAAGGCCCGGTTCGCGCCACGGATACCCCCCATGACCGAGACGTACATCGACCTCCGCTCCCTCCTGGTGGAGCGCGAGGAGTTTGAAGGCAGCATGGTCTCGAAGCTCCGCGAGGGGCTGGCCCAGGGCGGCCCGCAGGTCAGAGCACTCAAGGAAATCAACGACACGCTCGCCAAGAAGCTCACCACCGCCCAGCCGGCCCAGGCCAAGAAACTCCACCTCAAGCTCGGCGTCGTCCACTTCTACCTCGGCCACATGCCGCAGGCCATCGAGCAACTCAAGCTCTCCGACGGCCCCCTCGCCGCGTTCTTCCTGGGCCGCGCGCTCGCCAAGCGGGGCGAGTACGACGAGGCGCTGAAGGCGTTCGAGAAAGCCGAGAAGTCGGGTTACGCCGCGCAGCAGGTGCAGTTGCAAAAGGCCGGCGTCTTGCGGCTGCAAGACCACATCGGCGAGGCGAAGGCGATCCTCGCGAAGATCAAGGACATGGCAGCGCACAACGCCGAGTACCACTTCCAGGAGGGCGGCATCGCCGAGGCCGAGGGCGACACGCCGCGGGCCGCGAAGTCGTTCGAGCGGGCTGCTGAACTCGACCCCGCCCACACCGGGGCACTCTTCCGCCTCGGCTTCCTCAACGACCTCGTCGGCAACGACCTCGACGCCATCGGCTACTACGAGAAATGTTTGAAGCACCCGCCCGTCGGCAAGGGTGTCCTGTACAACCTTGGCGTTCTGTACGAGGACAACAACCAGTTCGACAAGGCGACGGATTGCTACCGCCGGCTCAACAAAGCGGACCCGACGGACGAGCACGCCAAGCTCTTCCTGAAGGACAGCGAGAACTCGATGACGATGTTCTACTCCCCGGAGGACGAGCAGGTCAGCGTGCAGTTCCGCCAGGTCATGGAGGTGCCGATCACCGACTTCGAGCTGTCGGTGCGCAGCCGCAACTGCCTGAAGCGCATGAACATCCGCACGCTCGGCGACCTGACCCGCGTCTCGGAGCAGCAGCTTCTGTCGAGCAAGAACTTCGGCGAAACGTCGCTCGAAGAGATCAAGATCATCATGAATCAGAAGAGCCTGCGCATCGGCCAGTCGCTCGACCAGGGCCAGCAGTACGAGTTCCGCACCCGGCCGCAGTCGAACCTGTCGCCCGAGGAGCAGGCGATGATGGGCAAGTCGGTGAGCGAGTTGAACCTGTCGGTGCGTGCCCGCAAGTGCATGAACCGGCTGAACATCACGACCATCGGCGAACTCGTCTCGCGCAGCCAGGACGAGTTGATGGAGGCCAAGAACTTCGGCGTCACGTCGTTGACAGAAGTGAAGGAAAAGCTGACGGGGATGAACCTGAAACTGCGCGGCGACTGATGTTGTGAATAGAAGAAGGATTGGCCGCGGAGACGCAGAGACGCGTAGAAAACCAATACTTGAATTTGGT
>JANXTD010000258.1 GCA_025352585.1 Fimbriiglobus sp. | reverse complement strand
GGAAGCGTGAGCGACCGGAGTTCCGACGCGCGAAGAACTCCGGGCGCTAACGCTTCCGGCTCGCCAGCTTCTCGAGCGCCGCCGCCGCGAACTCGGCGTAGCGCCGCTCGCGGATCGCCGCCCGCGCCTGCGCCATCAGGTCGAGGTAGAACGCGATGTTGTGCAGGCTCAGCAGCGTCGGCCCCAGCATCTCGTCGGCCGCGAACAGGTGGTGCAAGTAGGCCCGCGAGAAGTTCGCGCAGCAGTAGCACGCGCACCCCGCCATCAGCGGGGCCGGGTCGTGGCGGTGCCGGGCGTTGCGCAGCCGCACCGGGCCGTCCCAGGTGAAGGCTTGCGCGTTGCGGCCGCTGCGCGTCGGCATCACGCAGTCGAACATGTCGATCCCGGCCCCCACCGCGATGAGCAGGTCTTCGGGCCGGCCGACGCCCATGAGGTAGCGCGGCTTCGTCGCCGGCAGCATCGCGGCGCACTCCGGTAGGGCGGCGTGCATCATCGCGGGAGCCTCGCCGACGCTGAAGCCGCCGAGGGCGTAGCCGGGGAAGTCCATCGGCACCAACGCCGCGGCACACTGCGCCCGCACGGCCAAATTCGTGCCGCCCTGCACGATGGCGAAGAGCGCCTGCCCCGGCCGCGTGTGGTGCGTCTTGCAGCGCTCCGCCCACAACAGCGACCGGCGCACGGCGCTTTGCAGCGTCGGCTCGTCGGCGTCCCCCGGCGGGCACTCGTCGAGGACCATCGCGATGTCACTGCCCAGATTCTGCTGGATGTCGATCGCCTTCTCGGGCGTCAACTCCAGGAGCTTGCCGTCGATGTGCGAGCGGAACTTGGCCCCGGCGTCGGTGATCTTCCGCTGCGAGGCGAGGCTGAAAACCTGGTAGCCGCCGGAGTCGGTGAGGATCGGGCCGGGCCAGCGCATGAAGGCGTGCAGCCCGCCGAGTTCGGCGATCAACTCGTCGCCCGGCCGCAGGGTCAGGTGGTACGTGTTGCCCAAAATGATCTTCGCGCCGCAGTCCCGCACTTGCTCGGGCGTCAAGCCCTTCACAGTCGCCTGGGTGCCGACCGGCATGAACATCGGCGTGTCGAACGACCCGTGCGGGGTCGTGACGGTGCCGTGGCGGGCGGGGCCGTCGGTGGCGTGGAGCGTGAACATCGGCTACTTCTTTTCCGGCTCGACGACGACCAATGACGCCGCCTCGTCGATCTGCAGTTGTGGCGCGTCCATGTACATCGACACCTTGCCGGTGGCGCGGATCGTCTTGCCCTTGAAGGTGTCGTAGGTCGCCTTCTCGTAAGGCCCCGTCATGCCCTTCTGGTTGAGCAGGACCGTAAAGTTGTCCTTCGACTTGAAGTCGGCCTCGGAGTTCAAGAACACACGCTTGCCCTCGTTCACGGCCCGCCCGCCCTTGACGGCGAACTGCACCGTGACCGTCTCGCCGACCATCTTGGCCGCCTCGGCTGGCGTCAAGACGCCTTCGGGCCGCTTCTCATCCTTCGGCTCCGGCTTGTCCTTCTTGGGGTCCTTCTTCTGCGGCACGAGTAGGCTGATCGGGAAGTTCTGCTTCAGCGTGATCTCGCCGGCCGCGTCACGCAACTGCAAGCCGACGACCGGGTCGGCCGCGGCCCAATCGACGGTCACCACGCCGAAGTGGTCGCCGAACGGCATGCTCGACACGCGGTAGCGGTTCGGCTCCTGTTCCCGCCACTTCTTGGCCCCCTGGTTGAAGCCACTGGCGGTGATGTCGTACAGCGGGTAGTCGATCGCCTTCGTCGAGAGCGACAGTTCGCCGAGGTGCCGGTCGCCACTCAGGATCACGACGCCCTTGGCCTTCGAGTCCTTGAGCAGCTTGTAAAGTCGCGCCTGCTCGGCGGGGACGTTGCCCCACTTCTCGAACGGGTGGTCCTCGCTAATCACCTGGATGCTCGAACAGAGCAGCCGCAGCTCGGCGGGGACTTGCAGTTGCTCCGCGAGCCACGCCCACTGCTCGTCGCCGAGGAACGCCCCGGCCGGGTCGCTCGACGGCAAGTACGGCTCGCGGATGAAGCCGTAGGGCTGGATGACGCGGCCCTTGCCGGTCTTCATCCCCGCGCGGAAGTAGCGCGTGTCGAGCAAGATGACTTGCACCCGCTGGCCGACCGGGCCGAAGACGTGGGCGTCGTAGACGCCCTTGCGGGTGCGGCGCGGCGAGTCGGCGGGGGTGCCGAAGAAGTCGTGGAAGAGCTTCTGCGAGTCGTCCTTGATCTCGAACTCGGCCCCGCCGTCGTTCTTGCCGAAGTCGTGGTCGTCCCAGGTGGCGAGGATCGGGCAAGCCGCCTTAAGCCGCTGCCACTCGGGCACCGCCGCGAGCAGTTCGTACTTCTCCTGGATGACCGCCGGCGTGACCTTGCGCGTCTTGTCGAGGTCGGCGTAAATGTTGTCGCCGAGCAGCAACAGCAAGTCCGGCTTAGCCGCGGCGACGGCGTCGTAGACCGGCAACGGCTTGCCCTGGTCGGCGCACGACCCGAACGCGATCTTCGTCAACGGCTTCGACTTGTCCACCTGCGCCGCCAGCGGCGCGACCGACAACAGTGCGAGCGACCAGACCAGGAAGCGCAGCATGTCAGGTACCTGTCAACGGGGGACGGGGGCAGGAGTGTTCAACGGCGCGGGGGGAGGCGTGGCAAGCTCCGCCGCAGGCGAGTCTTGTTAGCCGGACGCGCGAGCGACGGGAGCAAACCCGTGGCGACAGTGTCTGTGCGGGGGGACGGAACCGTCACCACCCGCCGGCGTTATCGCCACGGGTTTGCTCCCGTCGCTCGCGCGTCAGGCTAACAAGACTCGGCTACGCCTCACGCTTGCCCCGGAAGAACAGCACGAACACGGCGAGTGCGACCAGCACGCCCACCGCCGGGATCAGCCAGAAGGTCTGCCAGTCGGTCGCTTTGGAGAACCCGTCCGTGGCGCTCGTGAACTCGCGCGTGACCCAGCCGCGGTCGGGGAACCACTCGGTCACCTTGAGCGCCTCCGTCTTCACGACGGTGGGGCTTTCGGTGGTCGTCTTCGCCTTCACGACGTTGGAGAACTCGTTGCCCAACCACATGGCGACGCCGTAAGTCAGGAAGACGAACAGGGCCTGGGCACTGCCGCGGATCTCCGCCGGGGCCTCGCGATCGACGTGGATGAAGCCGGCGGCGAAGAAGAAGTCGAAGCAGATGCCGTGCAGCGCGATCCCGAACAGCACGAGGTAGAAGCCGAGGTCGGTCGCCGGGGCGAGGGCGAAGGCGAGGTAGCGCACGCCCCAGCAGAGCATCCCGAGCGTCAGCACCCACTTCATGCCGAACCGGTACAGGAAGAACGGCAGGAACGGCAGGATCAGCATCTCCGCGACCTGGCCGACGGCCATCGTGTTCGACACCTCCTTCACGCCGTGCTTGTCCCCGATGAACACGCCGGTGTAGCCGTAGTAGAAGGCGAGCACGATGGTGATGAGGAACGACGCGCCGAAGAAGACGGCGAACGGGACGCTTTGCAGTAACCCGACGGCCTTGAGGAACGGCAGCGCGTCGCCGGCCTGGCCCCGCGGCGGCGTGTGCGGCAGGAAGAACGAGAAGGCCCCCAGGCCGGCGGAGAGGCCCGCCGCGAGCAGGAACGGCACGTTCGAGGTCTGGCCGTTGATGCCCAACCGCGTCAGGCCGAAGCCGACGAACAGGCCGACCGCGATCCAGCCGATGGTGCCCAGCACGCGCAGGCTCGGGAAGTCGCGGCCGCCGTCGGGCACGTTGGCGAAGGCGACCGTGTTCGACAGCGACAGGGTCGGCGAGTAGACGAGCGAGTACGCCAAGGCCAGGAACCAGAACTTCCACGACGCCGCTGACACGGCCGCGGCGTCCAGCCCGGCGACCGACTCGAACTGCGACATGAAGTACAGCAACACCGCCCCGACAATGTGCAGCAGGCCCATGAGTTTTTCGGAGGCGAAGTAGCGGTCGGCGATCTGGCCCACGACGATCGGCGCGAAGATGGTGCCGAGCGCCATCGTGCCGTACATGCTGCCGATGGAGCCGCCGAGGCCGATGACTTCGAGGCGGTTGCCGAAGGTGACGAACCACGCCCCCCAGACGGCGAACTGCAAGAACATCATCACCGACAGCAGCACGCGCGTCGGCAGGGCCAACGGCGGGGCGGACGACGAAACCGGCGGGGCGAGCGTGGCCATGAGGGTCCCAGGGCGGAAGGGTCGGCGGGTGAGCGTGAAGATAAGTGAGCGCGCGGGACGGAGCAACAGAAAAGGCGATTAACCGCGGAGGAGCGGAGTAGCGGAGAAGACCAAATTCAAGTTTGGGTTCTCTCCGCTACTCC
>JANXTD010000448.1 GCA_025352585.1 Fimbriiglobus sp. | reverse complement strand
AGGAAGAGCTTCCAGTTGGCCCAGTTCGACTCGATCTGCCAGCCCAGCCAGGTGGACCAGCGCAAGGTACGCCAGGGTTCCGTCATCGCGTCTCGCCAAGGGTTACGGGAGAAGACACGCCATTTTAGCGAGGCCAAGGCGAGCGGGGGACGAAAGTCCCCCGAGTGTCCACCATCGCGCGGGGCGTGTTGATGGCGGAGGTCTTCGGGGGTGGCAAGGTCGGCCGGTTCCGGGTGGTTCCGCCGGCCCGCGCCGCTAAACTGTAACGCCTCTCCCCCGCCCCGCCCACGACCACGCCGCCACGATGAACACGCCCATCGACACCCGCGAGAACTTGCTGCACCTGGCCACCGAGATCGTCCAACTGGTGGGCTACAACGCCTTCAGTTACCGCGACCTGGCCGGCCGCGCCGGCATCACCACGGCCAGCGTCCACTACCACTTCCCCACGAAGGGCGACCTCGCGCTGGCGATGGTCGAGCGGCAGCGCGTCCTCGACCGGGCGGTCTTCTCGAAGCTCGATGTCGATGTGCCCGACCCCTTCCGGCGGCTCCAGGCGTTCTGCGCCGCGATGCGGCGCGAACTCGAGAACGGCCGGCGGATGTGCCTGTGCGGGATGCTGGCCGCGGAGCACGAGACCCTGCCGCCGGCCGCCGTCGAGGCGGTCCACGCCTTCTTCACCGACACCGAGGGCTGGCTCGGTGCGGTCCTCCTGGTGGGCCGGCAGGCCGGCGTCGTGGCCTTCACCGGGCCGGCCGCGCCGGTCGCCCAAGCACTCCTCTCCGCCGTCGAGGGCGCGATGCTCACCGCCCGCGCCTTCGGCGACCTCGGCCGCTTCGACGCGGCGACCAAGTGGCACCTCGCGCGGCTCAAGCCCTAAGCCCCCAAAAACTCGGCCGAAATCGCGACAGGATTGGACCGGCGGCCGGTAACTACCTATCAGTAGATTGGCAATCGACCCTGCACCGTCGCGGGGCGCGGATTCGCCGGCCGAAACCCCTCAACTCGGAGTTACTATGGTTCGTTTCGCGCGCTGTCTGTCGGTCGCCGTCGTGGCGTTCGCCGTGGGCCTGGTCGTCGTCGGCTGCGAGAGCAAGCCGGCCACCCCCACCAGCAAGTCGATGGGCGACGGCAAGATGGGCGACGGCAAGATGGGCGGCACGGCCACGACCGCCAAGTAGTTCCCCTGGGGCACCCTCGCACGGGTGCCCCGGACTTTCGTCGCCCGCCCCGGAGGACTCCCGCGATGGCCCGACTCGAACACAAGCACCTTCGGGCGGTCCGCTACTTCCACTGGGTCAACGGGCCGGTCCTGCTCGTCATGGTTTGGAGCGGGATGCTGATCTACTGGTCCTACGACCCGTACCAAATCTCGGCCGGCGGCTTCGTCCTCGTCAAGTTCTTCCCCGACTGGTTCTACCGCGCCCTCGACCTCGAGAACGGCCTGGCGACCGGCCTGGCGTACCACTTCGCGTTCATGTGGCTCTTCGCCCTCAACGGGTTGCTCTACGTGGCGTACACGCTCTGGTCGGGCCACTGGCGCGAGCTGAGGCCGGACCGCCGGACGCCGATCGAGGCGCTGCACGTGGCGCTGCACGACCTGCGCTTGCGCAAGGAGCCGCCGCCGCCGGGCAAGTTCAACGCCGCGCAGAAGCTCTCCTACGTCGGCGTCGTCGGGATGGGGGCCGGGTCGCTGCTCACCGGGCTGGCGATCTACAAGCCGACGCAGTTGTGGTGGCTCACGTCGGTGCTCGGCGGCTACCAGACGGCGCGGGTGCTCCACTTCGCCCTGACGATCGGTTACGGCCTCTTCTTCGTGGTCCACATCGGCCAGGTCGTCCGGGCCGGGTGGAATAACTTCCGCAGTATGGTCACCGGTTACGAACTCGCGCCGGACACTCAGGAGGCCCCGCATGGGACCAACTCCCCCGCCCCCGCCGGCCCGCCCGCCCGCGCCGCCTCGTGACCCGGCCGCCGAAGCGATCGGCCGGTTGACGCGGCGGGCGTTCCTCGTCGGCGGGGTCGCCGCGGCGGCGGGCCTGGGCGGCTGGGCGTGGCTGCGCACCCGCGGGGCCGCCGGCGGCGTGCCGTGGCCGCTGAGGCAGGTCCACCGCGTCAACGAGTGGGCGGGCCGCGGACTGTACTCCGGCGGCCGCCTCGCCCCGGAGTTCGACCCCGCCCGCGCCGGCGAGCCGATGGTCAACGGCAACCACGGCCGGCCCGCTGCGGCCGACCCGGCGGGCTGGACCCTCACGGTGACGCAGCCGGGCGTCGGGCCGCGGACCTTCCGGCAGGCCGAAACGGCGTCGCTGCCGCGGGTCGAGATGACGACCGAGTTGAAGTGCATCGAGGGCTGGAGCCAGGTCGTGACGTGGTCCGGCGTGCGGCTCGCCGACTTCGTCGCGGCCCACGGCCTCGGCCGCCGCCCCGACGGCACGCTGTACGACTACGTCGCGCTGGAGACCGCCGACGGCGCGTACTACGTCGGCCTCGACGCGCCGAGTGCGTTGCACCCGCAAACGCTGCTGTGCGACGCCATGAACGGCGCGCCGCTGACCGTCGCGCACGGGGCACCGCTGCGGGTGGTGCTGACGGTGAAGTACGGCATCAAGAACATCAAGTGGCCGACGGCGCTGCGCTTTCAGGACGAGTTGCCGGCCGACTACTGGGCCGAGCGCGGCTATGACTGGTACTCTGGTCTTTAACCCTTTCGACGTGTCGGAGGTCGGTCATGCGCAAGCTGTGGGTCGTGGTGCTGCTGTCCTTCGCGGCGGGGGCGCTCGCGGCGGACAAGCCCGAGGTGGTGGCGATGCCGGAGTTCGCCGGGGTGACGGAGTGGGTCAACTCGGAGCCGATCGCCGTCAAGGACTTGAAGGGCAAGGTCGCCGTCGTCCACTTCTGGACCAACGGCTGCATCAACTGTGTGCACAACTACCCGCACTACCGCGCCTGGCAGGACAGGTACAAGGGCGAGAAGTCCCTGGTGATGATCGGGGTCCACACGCCCGAGTTCGACGCCGAGAAGGACGTGGCGCGGATCAAGAAGCGCGCCGCCGAGAACAAGCTGACCTTCGCCATCGCCGTCGATAACAAGCAGGCGACGTGGGCGGCGTGGGGCAACCGCTACTGGCCGTGCGTCTACCTCGTGGACCGGGCGGGGGTCGTCCGGCACCACTGGGAGGGCGAACTCGGCGACGCCGGCGCGAAGAAGTTCACCGGCCTCATCGACGAGTTGCTGGCCGAGAAGCCGTAGCCGAATCGGACCCGG
>JANXTD010000248.1 GCA_025352585.1 Fimbriiglobus sp. | reverse complement strand
GGGCGGGTTCTGGGCGCTCGCAGGCCTAGAACCCGCCCGCTCACGCAGGCGGTTCGCCTAATTTTTCGTCCCGAGTCACTTCGTGTACGAGCGCAAATACCCCAGCAGCGTCCGCAGCGACCAGCCGGCGGCCAGCGACCGGCGGTAGTAGTCGCGGGCCAGCGTTAGCTCGCCCTGCTCGCGGTGGTGCCACGCCAGCCCGGCGCACTCGCGCTTCAGGAACGCCGCCACCGCCCGCTTCGTCTCAGGGGCCGCGTCCGGGAAGCGGGCCGGCAGCGTCGCGTACAGGTCGGTCAGGTACTTCGCCATCTTCGCCGTCTGGTGGCCCAAACTGTCGGGGCGGGCCTCGATCGTGACGAGGTTGCGATCGACGTAAGCCACCCGGCCGACCCCCGCCAGCCGCAGCCACATTTCGAGATCCTCGGCGTAGCGGTAGCTCGTGTTGAACGGGCCGGCCGCGTCGAACGCCTCGCGGCGGAACGCGACCGACGACGGGTGCATGAACGAGGTCTCGCGGATCAGCGCCTCGGTCGTCGAGCCGACCAGCACCGAGGCGTCGCCGCCCAGCGGCTCGAACGTCAGCCCCAACTTCGCCACGCGGTTGAGCGTCCCGCCCTGCCAGCCGATCGGCTCGCCGGCGACGTTGACCGCGCGGAAGTCGCAGAAGACGACGGTCACGTCGGGCCGCGCCGCGAACGCCGGCAACTGCCACTCAAGCTTGTCGGCGTCCCAGCAGTCGTCCGAGTCGAGCAGCGCGACGACGCCGGTCTTCGCCGCGGCGACGCCGGTGTTGCGCGCCGCCGACAGCCCCGCGTTGACGGCGTGGGTCACGACCCGCACGCGCGGGTAGTGGGCGACGAGGCCGGCGCTGCCGTCGGTCGAGCCGTCGTCGATGACGAGGATTTCCGCGGCCGGGACCGTCTGGGCGACCGCCGACTCGACGGCGCGGCGGACGTAGCGAGCGCCGTTGAACACGGGGACGACGACGGTGTAAGCGGGCAACGCGGCGGGCATGGCGGCACTCTCGGGCGCGGGGGCGGACGCCGGGAGTCTACGCCGCACGCCGGGGTACCGCTCAGGAATTCCGCTCAGGCGTCGGGCGGCAGGCCGAACAGCCGCCGGGCGTTGGCCGTCGTCGCCGCCGCGAGGTCGGCCACGCTGACGCCGACGACGCCGGCCAGCGCCGCGCCGGTGTGGGCGACGAACGCCGGCTCGTTGCGCTTGCCGCGCATCGGCACGGGGGCCAGGTACGGGCTGTCCGTCTCGACGAGCAGCCGGTCGAGCGGCACCGCCTTCGCCGCGGCGCGGACCGACTCGGCCGTCTTGTACGTCAGCATCCCGGCGAACGAGACGTGCAGCCCTAAGCCGACGCACGCGACCGCCGTGGCCGCGTCGCCGCTGAACGAGTGCATCACGCCGGCGACCGGGCCGTGGGCAGCGAAGTCGGCCCGCAGGGCTTCGACCACGTCGGCCTCGGCCTCGCGGCAGTGGACGACGACCGGCTTGCCGCAAGCGCGGGCCAGGGCGAGGTGCTTGGCGAAGAAGTCGAGTTGCAGGGCGAAGGGTGCGCGGTCCCAGTGGCGGTCCAGGCCCGTCTCGCCGACGGCGACGACCCGCGGGTGCCGCGCGAGTTCGACGACCTGCTCGAAGTCGCCGGGGGCGGCCTCGGCGGCGTGGTTCGGCTGGATGCCGACGACGGCGGCGAGTTGCGGGTACGCCTCCGCGAGTCGCACGGCGGCCCGGCTCGTCGCCAGATCGACGCCGATGGTCAGGACGCGCGCGACGCCGGCCGCCGCGGCGCGGGCCAGGGCGGCCGGGAGGTCGGCGGCGAAGCGGGGGTCGTCGAGGTGCGCGTGGGTGTCGATCCAGGTCATCGCGCCGGCCCCCGACTCGGTTAGTTACTGCCCGGCTTGCCGAATCCGCCGCCGGGCGGCATGCCCGGCGTCCCGCCCGCCGGCACCGCCACGTCGCGGCGCTCCTTGACGCGGGCCACCCACTCGGTCCAGACCGTGTCGCGCTCCTTGCGCTCGCGGTTGACCGTGTCGGCCCCGCTGTTGCGCACCAGGAGCTTGCCGTCCGGTTGGAGGATCAGCAACTCGCTGTCGGCTTCGTCGGCCACGTCGCGGTCGTTGACGCGCGGGCGGACCTTTCCGCCGTCGAAGTCGATCAAAATGCTCGCGGAGCGGAAGGCCATTGGCCAGCCCTTCGGCTGGTGCTTGGGGTCCTTGATGCCGAAGATGCGCAGGCCGCCGGCCAACTCGCGCAGGACGTAGTTGCCCAGCCCGCCCGACCACAGCGGCAGTTCGAGGAACTGCCGCTTGCCGATGAACTCGCCGGGGCCGACGGGCACCTTGGCGACCACCCAGGTGCCGATCGGCTCGACCTTGCTGTTCTCCAGGCGCACGCTCGGCATCCAGCGCTGGATCTCGACCACCGCCCGGCGGCCGTCCTTGACCTCGTCCACTTCGAGGAACTTGCGGAACGGCGCCTCCTTGCCGTTGGCGTCGATCAGCTTCGTCGAGGAGTCGGCGTACTCGGCCGAGTCGTGGGCGTAGAGGAAGTAGTCGGTCGGGGCGGTGAAGACCTCGGGGATTTCGAGCCACGGGCCTTCGAGGACTTCCCGCTTGGCGTCGTCGAGCTTGCTGACCAGGGTGGCCTTGCCGAAGTTCGGGTTCCGCATCTTGACCTTGACGCGGTACTGGTAGCTCACGCCCGCCTGGATGTCCGAGTCGATGAAGCGCAGCAAGTTGTGGTCGATGATCTCGTCGTACGGGTTCGGCTGGTTGACCAGCACCCCGGAGGGGTTGCCGGGGCCGCCGGCCGTCGCCGTGGTGCCGGGGAAGCCCGGCCGCACCATGCCGGGGGGCGTCGCGCCGGGGCCGGGCATCGTGGTGCCACTGCCGGGGCCGGTCCCGGTGGCGGCGGTGGGGTTAATCGGGACGAAGGGGCTGGAGTTGAGGCTGCTCTTGCCGCTGATCTTCAGCGAGAGTTCGGACTCGGTGAGCTTGGGGGCGTTGAGCTTGGTCAGCTCCGCCATCTCCTTCACGATCGAGGGCATCGTAATCCGGCGGTACTCGCCGAGGCCGTCGGCGAAGGCCGGCAGCGGGTAGACCATCTCCTGGTCCGCCGGCGGCACGAAGTACGACAGCAGGCCGCCGTCCGGGACGGTCTCGACGGCGCGGGAGTAGATGTTGCTGAGGTTCTCGGCCTTGTGGTCGTAGGGGGTCCAGTCCGACCACGCGCTGCCGGCCACCATCGTGCGGCGGTCCACCTCAAAGCCGGCGAACACGGGGCCGGGGCTGCCGTTGACCGACGCCAGGCTCACCGCTTCCTCGTTGGTCTTGGCCCGCAGCGCCTGGCGGATCTCCTCGATCTGCTTCTTGACGGGGAAGGCCGCGGTCACCACGAGGGCGCGGAGCGGGAAGATGGTCTCCGCGGGGGTCAGGCCCTTCTTCGTGCCCTCGGCGGCGGTCATGTAGGCGACGGTCTGGTCGTCCCGCGGGGCGCTCAGGCTCCCGCCCGTGTCGCCGGGCATCCCGCCGGGCATCCCGCCGGCCGACCCCCCCGTCATCCCAGGCATCCCGCCCGGCATCCCCGGTGCTCCGCCGGGCATTCCCGGCAGGCCGGCCGGCACCCCGCCGGGCATCCCCGGTAGGCCGCCGGGCATCCCCGGCACTCCGGGCCGTCCCGGCGGCAAGGGGCGGACGAGCGGCGGGGGCTTGACCTTGCCGCGCAATTCGAGGTCCTTCAGGTTCTTGTCGAGTTGGGCCTTGTCGGTCACCCCCTTGGCGACGGCGACCTTGAAGCCCATCAGCGTGGTGCCGTCCTGGGTGCGGATGTCGTAGGCGCGCATCGGGAACCGCACGAAGTCGAACTGCGCGTCGGTGATCCAGAGAACCTTGGGGTTGTTGCGCAGGCTGTCCGGCTTATCGACCGCCTCGAAGGGGGTGCCGGCGAGCGCGAACTGCGCCGTGTCGATCGGCACCTTGTCCGCGCCCTTCATCACCCACGCCGGCAGCTCCGGCGCGTCGGTGCCCTCGGCGGCGACCTGCGACTTCAGCGCGGTCGCCTTGCCGTCGAACTGCTTGACCAGCGCCGCCGGGCTGTCGGCCGTGGCAAAGTTGGCCACGCCCCAGAGTGTGAGGCCGCCGACCAGCGCGGCCCCGACGCCCAGGGCGATCTTGTCGCCCTTCTTGAGCAGGATGTCCTGAATGTTCGGCTTGGCCATGATGCGTCCTCCCGCGTCTGAAAGGTTCGTCGTGTCGGGGCGTCCGTCGGGTCAATCGCGGCCGGACG
>JANXTD010000061.1 GCA_025352585.1 Fimbriiglobus sp. | reverse complement strand
CAAGCCCGCGAAGCGTGAGAGCCGAAAGAAGACCGACGGCGAGCCGGTCATCGAGAACATCACCCGCAACCGCCGCGCCACCTTCGACTACGAAGTCTTGGACGCGATCGAGTGCGGGCTGGTCCTCGTGGGTACGGAGGTCAAGAGCCTGCGCGAGGGGCATGCTAGCCTCGACGAGGCCTTCGGCCGCATCGACAACAAGGGCGAAGTCTGGCTCGTCAACGCCGAGATCCCCGAGTACCTCTTCGGCAACCGCCTCAACCACAAGCCGAAGCGCGAGCGCAAGCTGCTGCTGCGCAAGTCCGAGATCGCCAAGTTCGCCGGCAAGGCCGACCAGCGCGGGTTCACGCTCGTGCCCCTGCGGATGTACTTCAAGGACGGCCGGGCCAAGGTCGAACTCGCGGTCGCCAAGGGCAAGCAGGTCCACGACAAGCGCGAGTCGATCAAGAGCGCCGACGCCAAGCGCGACATCGCCCAGGCGCTCACCCGCAAGCGCAAGGCGTGACCGCCGTGAAGCTCGTCGCCGTCGGGGAGAGTGCCGGCCACGTCTGCTGCCGTTACCGCCTGCTCGCCTTCGCCCCGATCTTGGCGAAGGCCGGGTACACGCTCGACGTGGTGCCGTTCCCCGACACCGCCTGGGGCCGCCTGACCCTCGGCCGCCAACTCCGCGCCGCGGATGCGGTCATCCTGCAACGCCGGCTGCTGAGTGACTTCGAGTTGGGCCGGGTCCGCCGCGCGGCGAAGGTGCTGGTCTTCGACTTCGACGACGCGGTCTGGCTGCGCGACTCGTACTCGGCGAAGGGCTTCGCCGACCGCCGCCGCGACGCCCGCTTCCGCGCCACCGTCGCGGCGTGCGACCTCGTTGTCGCCGGCAACGCCTACCTCGCCGAGCACGCCCGCCGCTTCACCGGTAAGCCGGTCGAGGTGATCCCGACCTGCGTCGATGTCGCCCGCTACACAGTCGCGCTGCACACCGAGGATCGCAACGTCCGGCTGGTCTGGGTCGGCTCGCGCAGCACCCTGCGCGGCCTCGACCGCTTCCGCGACGTGCTCGAACAACTCGGCCAGAGCGTCCCCGGCGTGCGGCTGCGGCTGATCTGCGACGACTTCTTGCAGTTCGACAACCTGCTCGTCGAGAAGTGCCCGTGGTCGGAGGCGACCGAGGCGCGCGACCTCAGCGAGTCGGACATCGGCGTGAGTTGGATTCCCGACGACCCGTGGAGCCGCGGCAAGTGCGGGCTGAAGATTTTGCAATACCAGGCGGCCGGACTGCCGGTGGTGACGAACCCCGTCGGCGTCCACTCGGAGCTAGTGCAGTCGGGCCGCACAGGGGTTCTCGCCACCGAGCCGCACGAATGGATCGACGCTGTGCGGACGCTCGCCGCGCAGCCGCTGACGCGGCGCGTTTACGGCACCGCAGCGCGGGAGCGGGTGGCGCGCGACTACAGCGTCACCGCCGGGGCGCTGCGCTGGGTCGAGGCCTTACAGCGGCTGCTCAAGCCGCGGGGGGCGTGATGCTCAGCCACTTCCTGCGCAAGCTGCGCGACACCGCGTTCCCGGCGCGCGGCACCCACGTCGTCGGCGGCTACCACTGGCACGCGACGGCGGCCGGCGCGGCGTTCGTGCCGCACCTCGGCCGGCTGGGCGGGGTCGTCGTCAAGGAGAACTTGCAGCGCACCATCTCGCGCCTGGAGACGCCGGCGGGGGCCGTCTACGTCAAGGTGTGCCGCGTCAACACGCCGCGATCCTTCGTGCGCGAACTGCTACGCCCCGCCAAAGCGCGGCTCGAATTCGAGAACGCGCTGGAGGTCCGCCGCCGCGGCGTCCACACCGTCGAGCCGCTGGCTTGGGGCAGCCGTCGGCGCTGGTGGCCGTCGGAGAGCGTCGTCGTGACGCGCGAGGCGGTCGGGGCGCGCGACTTCCTCGAAGTCGTCGAGGCGCTGCCGCGGTCGCCGCGCGGCCGGGCGGCGACGGCCCGCGCCTTCGCCGGCTGCCTCGCGGCGCTGCACGAGGCCGGCGTCGATCACCCCGACCCGCACCCCGGCAACTTCATTTACCACCCCGGCACCGCGGCGTTCGAGGTCATGGACGTCCACGCCGTCCGCCTGTCGGGGCCGCTGTCGTGGGGCCAGTCCCGCGCCGCGCTGACGCTGCTGAACCGCTACTTCCAACTCCGCGCGAGTGCCGCCGAGCGGGTGCGCTTCTGGCGCGCCTACCTCGCCGCGCGGCCGTCGCTAGGGATCGACTGGAAGGCCGGGGCGGCGCAACTTGAGGCGGCGACGCGGCGCTCCAACTTGAAGTTCTGGACGGCCCGATTGAGCCGCTACACCTCTGACAACAGCGACAGTCACCGCGTCCGGCGCGGGGCCTACGTCGGCTACGCCGAACGCGACTTGCCGGCGGCCTTCGTCGAGCAGATGCTGACCGACCCCGACGCCCTGTTCGACGCCCCCGGCACCGTCACGCTGAAGGACTCGCGCTCCTCGACGGTCGCCGTGCTGAACCTAGGCAGCCAGTCCATCGTGCTGAAGCGCTTCCGCGT
>JANXTD010000043.1 GCA_025352585.1 Fimbriiglobus sp. | reverse complement strand
TCCCGACTTCACGGCGGGGGCGCAGAAGGGCTACCGCCTCGCCGACGGCGCCCCCGAGGCCGAGCGGCGGCTCGCACTCGCCGAGTGGATCGTCGCCCCGGACAACCCCCTCACGCCGCGGGTGCTGGCCAACCGCGTCTGGGCGTGGCACTTCGGCCCCGGCCTGGTGGACACGCCCAGCGACTTCGGCGCGATGGGCACGAGGCCGAGCCACCCCGAACTGCTCGACTGGCTCGCGGCCCGACTCCGCGCCAGCGGCTGGAGGCTGAAGCCGCTGCACCGGCTCATCGTGTCGTCGCGCGCGTACCGCCAGTCGGCGGAGTTCCGCCCGGCGGCCGCGGCGGTGGACGGCGACGCGCGACTCCTCTGGCGCTTCCCGCCGCGGCGGCTCTCGGGCGAGGAGGTGCGGGACGCCATGCTCGCGGCCGCCGGCAAACTCGACCGCAGGGCCGGCGGCCCCGGCTTCCGACTCTACCGCTACGCCCAGGACAACGTGGCGACCTACCACCCGCTCGACGCCCCCGGCCCCGAGACGTACCGCCGGGCGGTGTACCACCAGAACGCCCGCGCCGCCCGCGTGGACGTGCTGAGCGACTTCGACTGCCCCGACCCCGCCGGCGCGGCCCCCCGTCGCGCCAGCACCACGACGCCGTTGCAGTCGCTGACGCTGTTCAACCACCGCTTCACGCTCGACGTGGCCGACGCCCTCGCTGCCCGCGCCGCGGCCGACGCCGGCGCGGACCCGGCCGACCAACTGACGCGCGCCTACCAACTCGTCTACGGCCGCGCCCCGACCGCCGACGAGCGCGCCGCGGCCGACAAACTGGTCGCCGCCCACGGCTTGCGGGCCGTCGCCCGCGCGCTGCTGAACTCGAACGAGTTCCTTTACGTCGATTGACTTGCACTCGCCGAGGACTCGACGTGACCCGACGGGACTTACTCGCGACACTCCCCGGCAGCCTGGCGGGAGTGGGCCTCTGGACGCTGCTCGCCGACGAGGCGCGCGCCGCCGAGAAACTTGCCGGCGACTGGAGGCCGGGCGTCGGGGCGACGCACCACCCGGCCAAGGCCAAGCGCGTACTCCAAGTCTTCTGCCCCGGTGCCGCGTCCCACATTGACTTGTGGGACCACAAGCCGGAGTTGGACAAGCGCGACGGCCAGCCGATGCCGGGCGAGGCGAACCTCGTGAGCTTCCAGGGCAAGAACGGCAACCTGATGCGCAGCCCCTGGGCCTTCGCGCCGTCGGGCCGTTGCGGCAAGCGGCTCTCGACACTCCTGCCGAAGGTCGCCGCCTTCGCCGACGACATCGCGTTTTTGCACGGCATGACCTCGAAGACCAACACCCACGGGCCGGGCTGCGTCTTGATGAACACCGGGCACGCGCTGGAGGGCTTCCCCGCCGCCGGGTCGTGGGCCAGCCACGCGCTCGGCAGTGCGAACGACTCGCTGCCGGCCTACGTCGTCCTGCCCGACTTCCGCGGCGAGCCGCCCAACGGCAAAGCCAACTGGTCGAACGGCTTCCTGCCGGCGCGGCACCAGGGGGTCGTGCTGGGGGCCGACCAGCCGATCCGCAACCTGACGCCTCCGAACTCGGTCGGCCCGGCCGAGGACGCCGCGACGCTCGAACTCTTGGGGCGGCTCAACGCCCGGCACGCCGAAGCGCGGCCGGGCGAGACCGACCTGGCGGCGCGCGTCGCCTCGTACCAGTTGGCGGCCAAGATGCAGACCTCGGCCCCCGAGGCCGCCGACCTGAACCGCGAGTCGAAGGCGACGCACGCCCGCTACGGCACCGACGACCCCAACAAGCTGAAAGCGTCGTACGCCCGCAACTGCCTGCTGGCCCGCCGGCTGCTGGAGCGCGGCGTCCGCTACGTCAACCTGTACTGCGCCAGCCGGGCCAGCGGCGTCGATGGGCTGCTCAATTGGGACGCCCACAAGACGCTCAAGGCCGACTACGACCGCCACGCGCCGATCTTCGACCAGCCGACGGCGGCGCTGTTGGCCGACCTGAAGCAGTCCGGGCTGCTGGCCGACACCTTGGTGTTGTGGACGACGGAGTTCGGCCGGATGCCGACGCACCAGGCCGGCACGACGGGCCGCGACCACAACCCGGACGGGTTCACCTGCTGGATGATGGGCGCGGGGGTGAAGGGCGGCGTGAGCCACGGCGCGACCGACGACTTCGGCCGGCGGGCAGTCGAGGGCGTCACGACCGTCTGGGACTTCTACGCGACTGTGCTGCACCTGCTGGGCTACGACCACGAGAAGTTGACGTGGTACCACAACGGCCTGCCGCGCCGCCTGACCGACGTGCACGGCCGCGTGATCCGGCCGGTCCTAAGTTGACGCCCGGCGAGCCGGAAGCGAACTCCCCATGAACGCGTTGATACTGCTGATTGTTGTGTTCGCCGCGTGGGTTGCGTGGTGCGCGGCGGGTATCGCCCAGATCAAGTTGGAGGACGCCCGACGTGGGGTCCCGAAGGCCGAACGTCGAGGCTCGACCTCTCTCCCCGCTATCCCGTTCTTCCCGCTGGCGGTTTGGGGGATTGCGCTGCTGATCGACCTGGCCGCGGACCCCTGGGGGACGTGGGTTGTCGGTTCGGTTCACGCGGCGTGGCTGGTCGTGAGCGCGGGGTACGTGCTGCGCGACACGCGGCGAATCCGCGCGATCGACACGCACGACTGACCCGCACTACCGCGCCACCAACGCCTCGGTCTCGGCGTTTACGCGGTCGATGACCCACTTGTTCACCGCCGTGAGCAGCTCGGCCGGCAGGGTGCCTGGCGACTTGAAGCGGGCGAACTGCACGTCGGCCCCCGCGGCGTAAAACAGCTTGTGGTCGCGCATCGCCTCGAGCAGCCCGGCGGTCGGGTTGGCCGCGCTCTGGGCGATCAGCACGCGCTGCCGGCGGACCTGGTCGAGCCGGAACAGCGGCACCTTGCTCTGCGACCGCGGCAGGCTGCCGTTAACCGCGACTACGCCGGCGACCTTGTCGCCCAGGGCGAACGCGGCCTGGTAGGCGGCCGTCGCCCCGTCGCCGATGCCGACGAGGTAGACGCGCTCCGAGTGGACGTGGCAGGTGCGGCGCGTCTGCGTCACGGCCTCGACGACGGCGTCGGCGGAGCGCCCGGCGTCGGCGGCGTCCCAGGTGCACGCGGGGGAGCCGTCGGCGCGGCGGCCGATCGCCGTCGGGCCGCGGAAGCTGATGGCGACGAAGTTGCGCCGGCTGACGCGCGGGGCGAGCTTCAGGACCTGCTCCTCGTTGCCGCCGCGGCCGTGGAACAGCACCAAGAGCGGGTACGGGTAGCGGGCCTGGTACTGCTCGGGCAGGAAGGTCCGCACCGCGCGGGTGGGGTCGGCCGTCAGCGCGCTCGTGTAGAAGCCTTCGGCCGGCCGGTCGGTGCGCCAGTGGGTCGTGGGGTGCGGGTGGGGCATCGGGGACCTGGGGGCTGCGGAGCGAAGGAAGGTCGGGGATTTGGGGGCCGCCGCTCGCCCCGCCCCCTGAACTGAGGGGGGGGCCGCGTCAGCCGCCCAACTCTATGTTGCCGTTATCCGGCGGTCAACGCGGCTCGCCACCGGCCATGAGGGAAACTCCGCCGAAACGTGGGGTTGACGCCCGGTTGCTCGGCCTGCGGGGACTGCACCGTATTAGTTAAATTGGGCAACCCCGTGGCGCGACTCCGAATCGGCCCCGCGGGGCCGATTCGGCGGCCGGGGCGCGGCGCATCCCGCACAACCGCGCCGCCTCGCCGAGCCAACCGGCTCAATTCCCCGGCGCGGAACGCGAATACCGTCGGCTTGGGGTGGGGTCAACGCCAAGTTTCCGGCGGGCCGGTTGCGTTCGCCGCGCGCTTCGCCGACAATCACGCACTCGCCCGCCCCTGACGCCGTGAGTCGCCGCCATGCGCTGTGCTTTTGCCCTGATGCTGTTCGCGCTGCCCGCCTCCGGCCAGTCGCCGGCGAAGCCGCACCTCGCGGCGGTCGATGCCCGCGTCGCCGCGGAGTCGGCCGACCTCGTCAAACTCTACACGCACCTGCACGAGAACCCCGAGCTGTCGCTCTTCGAGGAGCAGTCGGCCGCGCGCATGGCCAAGGAGTTGACCGCCGCCGGGTTCACCGTCACGACCAAGTTCGGCGGCCACGGCGTCGTCGGCATCTTGAGCAACGGCCCCGGCCCGACGGTCATGGTGCGGGCCGACATGGACGCGCTGCCGGTGACCGAGCAGACCGGCGTGCCGTACGCCAGCAAAGTCCGCGTGCGGGACCGCTCCGGCAACGAGACCGGCGTGATGCACGCCTGCGGCCACGACGTCCACATGACGTGTCTCGTCGGCACCGCCCGCGTACTGGCGTCACTCAAGGGCAAGTGGTCGGGGACGCTGATGTTCGTGGCGCAGCCGGCCGAGGAGGTCGGCATGGGCGCGAAGGCGATGCTCGACGCCGGGCTGTTCACGAAGTTCAAGAAACCCGACTACGCCGTGGCCTTGCACTGCGAG
>JANXTD010000012.1 GCA_025352585.1 Fimbriiglobus sp. | reverse complement strand
TCGCGGAGAAAACAATTCAAGTTTCGGTCTTCTCCGCGACTCTGCGTCTCCGCGGCACGATTTGTCTTCGGGACTTCGAGGTTGGGAACCCGCCCGCTTACGCAGGCGGCTCGCCTAGACCGCCGCGTCGCGCTTGCCGAACACCACGCGGGCGATCAGGCCGTCGATGCCCAGCCAACTGCCGCTCGGCACCGACGCGATCACGAAGAGCGCGATGGTTTCGATCATGTTCTTGTTGATGAACACCGGATTGCCCTCCGTGCCCGGCGGGTTGGCGATCCACGGGAACGGCGGGTGCGTCAGGTACGTCAGGATCAGGAACCCGGCGCACGCCAGGGCGGCGATGCGGGTGCCGAGGCCGATGATCAGGCAGGCCCCCGCGGCGGTCAGCGTGATCATGGTCAAGTAGTCGAGCGTCAGGATTTTCGACTTCGGCGTCGGCTCGACCGGCGCGTCCTTGGCGTCGAGGCCGGCGAGTTTGACGAGGTCGGCCTTGGCGTCGTTGAGGAAGCCTTCGCCGTCCTTGGTGAGGTCGGTGCGGACGGTGGCGATGTCGGCCTTGGTGGCGTTCAGCTTGGCGAACAGCGACGAGCGGCCCAGATCGACGGACTTGCGGCTGCGCAACTCGTTGAAGTCGCGCTTGCGGTTCTCGTAGTCGGCCAGGCGGGCCGGCACGGTTTGGGCCACGTCGCCGTTGACGTACTTCTTCTTGGCGTCCTTCGCGTCCAACCCGGCGGCCCAGCGGGCGTGGTTCAGTCGGTAATTCTTGACGACATCCGGTGCCTTCTCGGCAAACCCGGCCTTCGCCTTCTCCTCAAAGGCGGGGATCATTGCGTCGAAGCGCTGCTTGGCCAGCGACGGCATCGCCTCGACGATTTTGGCCTCGACCGCAGTTCGCAACGAACCGGCGGGGAGGTCGGCCAGGAAGCGGGTGCCGACGCCGTTGAGCGGCATCGCCATCACGGCCTTCGCGGCGGAGTGGGCGAAGGCGTCGCCAGGCGGCGCGGCCCCGTAGGCGTGGGCCAGGTTGGCGGGCGCGCCGGGCTTGGCGAACTCGGCCTTCAGCGTCGCCTCGAAGTCGGCCCCCAGCAGTTCGCCGACGGTCTTCGGGTCGCCGGCGGGCCGGACGAGGTCGTACAGCTTCGCTTCGGGGTCGTCGAGGTAGGTCTTGCGCATGTACTCCGCGACCGGGCCTTCCCCGGCTTCAAAGTACGGGGCCGACGAGAACGGCTTCGAGGTCTCGGTCACGCCGACGACGTGCGACTGGATCTTGTTCATGCCCTCGAACAGGAAGTGCCAGCCGATGGCGAGCCGCAACGCCAACAAGAAGAAGACGCGCGGCTGCCAGTTCTGCTGGGCCGTGGCGAGGATCAGCACGAGCAGGCTGCCGCCGAGGCCGGCGTAGATCACTTGAATCGGGAGGGGCAGGTCCATCAACGGGTTCCAGGGGGTGACGTGATCGTTTCGGCGGTCGGTCGGTCGGTGCGGAGCATCAAGGCGAGGAGCGCGGGCCGAGGTTGAATGTACTCGATCGCGGCGTCCGCGCCTTGCACAAAAAACGCGGTCGAGAGGGCGTCGGCCTGCGCGGCGGTCGGGGCGACGACGCTGGCGCTCTCGGTCCCGGTGGCGGGGCTGCCGCTGCGCGGGTCGATGACGTGCCCGTAGCGGCGGCCCTCGACCTCGAAGAACTGGAAGGTCGCCGCCGAGGTGCCCATGCCTTCGTCCCGCAAGTAGACGGTGCCGAGCGTCCCGCTGCCCGACGGGTGGGTCACCGCCACCGGCCAGCCCCGCGGGTGCCCCGGCGGCGTGCCGAGCGCCCGCACACTGCTGCCGCCGCCGTGCAAGAGTGCGGAGCCGATACCCCAGCGGTTCCGCAACAGTTCCGCAGCCAAGTCCAGGGCGTAACCCTTGCCGACGCTGCCGAAGTTCAACGACAGTTGCGGAAATCGGTACTTCACCGACCGCGTTTGGGCGTCGAGCATCACGTGCCGCATGCCGGAATTCGCGCGGGCGTTCGCCAGGTCGGCCGGCGGCGGGATGCGGCCCTCGCGCTTGTGTGCCGCCCACGACGCCACGAGCGCCCCGACGGCGATGTCGAAGCCGCCGGCGGTGTCGCGTGTCCACTCGGCGCACTGCGTGAGCAAGTCGAAGAGGTTGGCGGCGACGGGGACACTGCGGCCGAAGGCGTCGGCGTTGAGCCGCGCGACTTCGCTGGAGTCGCGGTAAACGGTGAGTTGGTCTTCGACGGCATCAATGACATCGAGGGCGTCTTCGGCGGCGGCCAGGGCGTCGGGGGTGCCGAACGGCAGGGCGACCTCGAAGGTCGTCGCCATCGCCCGGCGGGAGACTCGAATTAGCGACAATTCACCGGGGGCGTGTCGCGGCAACCCCGGAGATTCCAGGGTCGGCGGGGTGCGGAGGAAGTCGCGGCGACGCATGGCCCCATGATAGGGGGCGAGCCGCGGTTCAGGAAACCCGGACTGGTCCGTCGGGCGGCCTGTAAGCCGGGTTTTGTCGAAGGGGTTGCCCCCCGTGACGGTCATTTATCTAGCCCGCCAGTTGCCCGGCGGGTCGAGCAGCCTACCCGAGGGTTGGTAACGAGCCGGGACGGCTCTCTCCCTCTGCTTGGCCTTGCTTCCGGTGGGGTTTGCCGAGCCGGCGTGTCGCCACGCCGCTGGTGCGCTCTTACCGCACCGTTTCACCCTTACCTGACTTTCGCCAGGCGGTTTACTGTCTGTTGCACTGTCCCGCCGAGTTTCCGGGGCACGCCGGGACGCGACCCTTGGCTCGGGGTGGGGGTTACCCACCACCGTACCCTATGAAGCCCGGACTTTCCTCTCCCCGACTCGGAGCCGAGCAGCGACCGTCCGGCCGACCGACGAACCAGCGGGCATCGTAGGGGCGAACCTCGGATGCGGAATGCGGGTCTCTAAAAATAAACGATCTTGCCAGTTCGGCACTTCCGCGTGTAGAATCTAACTCTGATTAATCCACCCACACCGAAAGGTCGATTTTCATGCCTGACGAGAGCATTCAGAGCGGATCAAATTTAGTCTTAGCTGCGAACGACGTAACGATTGAGAGGGATGCTGACGTATTTTTTTATGCTGGCGGCATAGAGCGAATTTCGGCTACCCGTTTCCGGATGTGCGTGCTAGAAAAACACTGTAGGCAAAATGCGATCTTACTGCTGTCTACTTTGGGTGGTTCTGGGGACGCAGCGTATCAGATGGCACGTTGTTTGCAAGATAACTACCCAGACGGCGTTGTTACCGTATTCGTGTCAGGATTATGCAAGAGTGCGGGGACGTTATTAGCCCTCGGCGCTAAAGAAATTTTGATGACAGAACTTGCTGAATTAGGGCCATTGGATGTGCAAATCACTAAGCCTGATTCTCTGGGCGAAAGCACTTCTGGGCTTACGCCTAGTCAGTCTTTCTCAACCTTGAGAACTGAGGCGTTCCAGTGCTTCGAAAAGTTTTTCATGGATA
>JANXTD010000005.1 GCA_025352585.1 Fimbriiglobus sp. | reverse complement strand
CCGCGGAGACGCAGAGGCGCGGAGTAAACCGAATCCAAGTTTTAAACTCAGCTTCGGTTTTCTCCGCGCCTCTGCGTCTCCGCGGCCAAATTCTTAATGCTTTAAACCCGCGTGCCGAAGTACGCCGAGACGATGCCGATTTGCACGACTTGGTAGTTCCGCAGGAACGTCAGGAAGCCCAGGTCGCCCGAGGTCGAGCGCAGGTGGATCACGAACATCGCCAGCTCGATCGTCAGCATCACCATGCTCACGACCGACAGCCAGGCGCGGACCGTGCGGAAGAACTCGCCCTGCGGGCCGAACAGGGCGTTGAGCGTGATCCCCGCCATCAGGCCGACGCCCAGCGACGCCGAGAACGGCATCCAGTACTCCTTAAACTCATTGAAGTCGGGCGTGAGCCGCTCGCGGTAGTTGTCGACGCCGTTGCTGACCACGAAGGCCAGGACCGCCACCGTGCCGACGGCCAGGAACAGCCGCAGCAAGAACGGCAGGATGCGGTGGAAGAAGTTCTCCGAGCGCGGGTCGCGGCTCAGCGTGAACGAGTACAACACCAGCGGTAGCATGAAGAAGTGGCCCAGCAGCGGCTTGGCGTTGTCGCCGGGCCAGAGGAGCACCATCCAGAAGTTCGACAGGATCAGCACGGCCATGAAGGCCCGCACCGTGCCCAGCGGCAGGCCGAACGGGTGCTGGTTGCTGCTAATCGTGTCGAGCGACAGGGGGTTCGGCATGGGGCACCTCGGTCGGGAGTGGCGTCGGGGGAAGGTCACACGTCAGGGTATTCGCCGGCCGACCCCCGCGTCTTGGAATACGGGCGGTGCGGACATTTCCGCCAAGGCGACCTTGACGGCTCATCGCTCGCTTTTACGATACGAGCTTCCGAAATGGCGGTCCCGACCCTGTTGCAAGACGAGTGACGCATGGCAGTGCTGATCGGTGCCCACACGACGTTGGCGAACCGCGACACGGTGGACCCCAAGTGGTTCGTCATCGACGCGACCGACCTCGTCGTCGGCCGGCTCGCCGCGTTGGTGTCGAACATCCTTCGCGGCAAGCACAAGCCGACCTACACGCCCAACACCGACACCGGCGACTTCGTCATCATCGTCAACGCGGCGAAGGTGAAGTTCACCGGCAAGAAGTGGGACGACAAGGTCTACAAGACCTACTCGCACTACGCCGGCGGCCAGAAGCTCATTCCCGCCCGCAAGATGCGCGACAACAAGCCCGAAGAAATCATCTTCCAGGCCGTCAAGCGCATGATGACCAAAGGCCCGATGGCCTACAAGCAGATCACCAAGATGAAGATTTTCGCCGGGTCGAGCCACGACCACCAGGCACAACTCCCCGTCGAACTCAAAATGGCGTAACGCTAAAAAGGGCTGACCGATCATGGCCGAGAAGAAGAAGATTTACCTGGGCACCGGCCGCCGCAAGACTTCGGTCGCCCGCGTCCGGCTGACCGACGGCAAGGGCAAGATCGAGATCAACGGCCGCCCGCTCGACAGCTACTTCACCGAGGACAAGGACCGCGCCGCGGTCGTCGGCCCGCTCACGATCACCGAGCTGGCCAACCGCCTCGACGTGACGATCAAGGTCCACGGCGGTGGCATCTCCGGCCAGGCCGGGGCGATCTGCCAGGGCGTGGCCCGCGCGATCAAGACGATGTTCAGCCCGGCCGTCGAGCAGAAGTCGTTCACCTTCACGAAGTCGAACATCACCGTCATCCGCAGCTACAAGGCGGAACTCAAGCCCGGCGAGCCGGCCAAGCCCGAGCCGACCCTGGACGAGGCGAGCTTCGGCATGATCAAGAAGCTGCGCGAGAGCGGCTTCTTGACGCGCGACAGCCGCATGAAGGAGCGCAAGAAGTACGGCCTCCGCGGTGCCCGCCGCGGCACCCAGTTCTCGAAGCGGTAACCCCCTCCGACGCCAACCAACGAACCCCTTGCGGCTGGCCGCGAGGGGTTTTTTCGTCGATATTGGCGAGCCAGAGCGTCCGCGACTATCGGTTCTTCGCTTTGGTCTTCTGTAGTTGGCCGCTGTGAGGCCGGTCTAACCCCCCTGGGTCGTGACAACGATGCCGGCAGTTTGCCGGCGTTGTCGAAGGCGTGCAGACGAATGGCCTCGATGACCCGCAGGTACGCGACACGTTGCTGGAGCCGGACCTGTG
>JANXTD010000424.1 GCA_025352585.1 Fimbriiglobus sp. | reverse complement strand
AACGGCACCAACCCGGACGACCGCACCCCGACACGCCCCCGGAAGCCCCCGCATGGCCACGCGCCGCCCGCCCCCCGCCTTCGACGCCCTCGAAGACCGCGTGACCCCCTCAGCCGCTTACGCCCCCGACCGCCTGCTCGTGACCTTCAGCCAGGTCGTCCCCGAGGCGACCCGCGCCGCCGAACTGCGCGACACCGCCGGCGTCGTCAGTATCGCGGCCATCGGCTTCGGCCTCTACTCGGTGGACCTGCGCGAGGGCCATTCCCTGCCCGCCGCGCAGTCGAAACTCGCCGCGCTCTCGGGCGTCCAGTCGGTCGCGCCCGACGCGAAGCTCGCCCCCGACTCGACGCCCAACGACCCCAACTTCGGCAACCAGGACTGGCTCCGCGCCCTCGGTGCCCCCGCCGCCTGGAACGTCAGCACCGGCACCGGCCAAACCATCGTCGCGGTCATCGACAGCGGCATCGACGTGACGCACCCCGACCTCGCCGGCAACCTCTGGACCAACCCCGGCGAGGTGGCCGGCAACGGCCGCGACGACGACGGCGACGGCTACATCGACGACGTCCACGGCGTCAACTTCGTCACCAACACCGGCGACCCCTCCGACACCCTGGGCCACGGCACGCACGTCGCCGGGATCGTCGGGGCGGTCGGCAACAACGGCGTCGGCGGCAGCGGCATCAACCCGCACGCCAAGATCATGCCGCTGAAGTTCATCGGCCCCGACGGCGGGGTCACGAGCAACGCCGTCCGCGCGGTCAACTACGCCGTGGCCCACGGGGCGAAGGTCATCAACGAGAGCTGGGGCGGCAGCGGCTACGACGCCCCGCTCGCCGACGCCATCGCCCGCGCCGCCCAGGCGGGTGTCGTCGTCGTCAACAGCGCGGGCAACTACGCCTCGAACAACGACGCCGCCCCGTTCTACCCGGCCAACTACACCACGCAGTTCGACAACGTCGTCTCCGTCGCCGCCGCCAACGCCGCCGGCCGGCTGACCAACTACTCCAACTTCGGCGCGACCACGGTCACCCTCGCGGCCCCCGGCGACAACGTGTCGAGTACGCTGCCCGGCGGCCGCTACGGCCTGTTGTCCGGCACCTCGATGGCCGCGCCGATGGTGAGCGGCGCGATCTCGCTACTGTGGGACGTTCACCCCGACTGGACCTACCGCCAAGTCCTCGCCAAGCTGCGGGCTTCCGTCGATCTCGACGCCAGCCTGGTCGGCAAGACGGCCACCGGCGGCCGGCTCAACCTCGCCCGCCTGCTAGACGCCCCGGCCAACCCGCCGCCGGTCGCCCCGCCCGTCGCGCCGATCTCGCCGCCGGCCGCGCCGCCGCAGTCGGTCGTCAGCGCGAGTTTCGCCGGGGCGCGGGCCGGGCAGTTCGACCGCGTTTACGTCGCCTTCGCCGGCCCCACCGACCCCGGCACGCTCGCCGGCGCGGTGACGGTGACCGGCCCCGCCGGCGCGATCGGCGTCTCGGCCGTCGTCCCCGTCGGCGGCTCGAACAACACCCGCTTCACGCTGCTGTTCTCGCGCAACCAGTCGGCCGGCGGCGTCTACACGCTCAAGGTCGGCGCGTTCACGACGAGCGTCGCCCTCAACGCCGCGCCGGTCGCCCCGCCGGCCAGCCCGCCCGCCGTCCCGCCGGTGAGTCCGCCGGCGAGTCCGCCCGCCGGCGGCCGCGCGACCTACGAAGCCGGGGTGCCGCGGGCAATCCTCGCCCAGCGGACGACGCGCGTCGAAATCTTCGTCGCCGGCACGCAAACCGTCCGCGACCTGGCGGTGACGCTGGACGCCGCGCACGGCCGCGTCAGCGACCTGAGTGTCCGCCTCACCGCCCCCGACGGCCGCAAGGTGACGCTGTTCAACCGCCGGGGCGCGCTGGGCGCGAACCTGACCGGCACGACCTTCCGCGACGGCGCGGCCGCGCTGGCGACCGCCGCCGCCCCGTTCGTCGGCAGCTACCGCCCCGAGCAGCCGCTGAGCCTTTTCAATGGCATGAACGCCCGCGGCGTCTGGGTCGTCGAAATCTTCGACCTGGCCGCCGGCGTCAGCGGCACACTGAACCGCGCGAGCCTCAGTTTCTAAGGCTCCGCCGCAGGCGACTCATG
>JANXTD010000420.1 GCA_025352585.1 Fimbriiglobus sp. | reverse complement strand
GGAGAATACCAAATTCAAGTTTAAGATTTGGTATTCTCCGCGCCTCTGCGTCTCCGCGGCAAATGTCTTTGATGCGCTATTCGCTTAGTTCTGCGATACCCCACACCCGATACCCGACACCCGATCTTAGAGTACCAAGATGAATTTCCTCCTCCCCAACCTGGGCGAAGGCATCGAGTCGGGGACGGTGTCGCGCGTGCTGGTCAAGGCCGGCGACGCGGTCACGGCCGAGCAGAACGTGCTGATCATCGAGACCGACAAGGCCGCGATGGACGTGCCGATCGACGTGGCCGGCACCATCGGGGCCGTGCTCGTCAAGCCGGGCGACAAGGTCAACGTGGGTGCGCCGCTGTTCACGCTCAACGGCAGCGCCGCCCCCGCTCCGGTGCCGGCGGCCGTGGCCCCGCAACCGGCGGCCGCGCCGGCCCCGGTCGGCCCCGCCGGCCAGGTCGAGTTCAAGCTGCCGAACCTGGGCGAAGGCATCGAGTCGGGGACGGTGTCGCGCGTGCTGGTCAAGGCCGGCGACGCGGTCGCGGCCGAGCAGAACGTGCTGATCATCGAGACCGACAAGGCCGCGATGGACGTGCCGATCGACCTCGCCGGGACCGTCGAGTCGGTCGCCGTGAAGCCGGGCGACAAGCTCGCCGTCGGGGCGCTGGTCATGACGATCCGCGGCGTCGCCGCCGCCCTGGCCGCGCCGGCGTCCGCCCCCGTCGCCGCAGTTGCGCCGCCCGCCGCGAAGCCGCAGCCGGTGGCGGCTCCAGTCGCCGTCGCCCCGGTGGCGGTCAACGGCTCCGCGTCGAAGACGCTCGTCGCCGCCGGCCCGGCGACCCGCCGGCTGGCCCGCGAACTCGGCGTCGGCCTGCCCGAAATCCCCGGCAGCGCCCGCGGCGGCCGGGTGACCCTCGACGACCTCAAGGGCTTCGTCCGCAACCGGCTGACGACCCCCGGCCCGGCCGTGACGACGAAGTTCAACGGCAGCGTGGTCGATGTCTTCACGCACCCGCCATTGCCGGACTTCAGTAAGTACGGCGAGGTCGAGAAGAAGCCGGCGACGGTGATGCGCAAGAAGATCGCCGAGAACATGACGATCGCCGTGCGCATGATGCCGATGGTCACGCAGAACGACCTCGCCGACATCACCGACCTCGAAGCCGGCCGCAAGCGCATCGTCGACGGCCTCGTCAAAGGCACGCCCAAAATTACCTGGACGGTCTTGGCAGTCAAAGCCGTCGTCGCGGTGTTGAAGGAATTCCCCAACTTCAACTCGTCGTACGACATGAACGCCGGCGAGTTACACCTGAAGAAATACTTCAACATTGGCATCGCGGTCGATACCGAGCGCGGGCTGGTGGTGCCGGTGATCAAGAACGCCGACACCAAGACGATCCGCGACATCGCCGCCGACGTGGCGACGCTGGCCGAGAAGGCCCGCGCCGGCAAGCTGACCCCCGACGAGATGCGCGGCGGCACGTTCACGATCACGAACCTCGGCGGCATCGGCGGCACGAGCTTCACGCCGATCGTCAACTACCCCGAGGTCGCCATCCTGGGGTTGTCGAAATCGACCCTGCAACCGGTCGTGAAGGACGGGGCGATCGTCGCCCGGCTGATGATGCCGCTGAGCCTGACGTACGACCACCGCGTCATCGACGGCGCCGACGGTGCCCGCTTCACGACCCGCCTGGCGCAACTCTTCAGCGACCCCATCCGCCTGCTGATGGAGAGCTGACGCCGCCGCCGACCCCTCGGGAGCCTGGCCGTGCCCAACACCCCGACCCGACCCGCCGCCGACTGGCCGCCGGCCGAAGCGCTCCTCGCGGCGTGGCGGCGGCTCATCGACGACCCGGACACCGCGGCGGAGTTCGCCGAGGCCGTGCTGACACCCCTGGCGGCGAGCCTCGCCGACCGCCACCGCCGGGCCGACCCCGACGACCTCGCGACCGCCGCCGGCGACGCCGTGCTGGCGTTCCTCAAGCGGCCGGGTGCCTACGACCCCGTCCGCCTGCCGCTGGCGAACTACCTGCTCCTCATCGCCAAGCGGCGGCGGCTGAACCGGCTCGACGCCGAGCGGCGGCACCACGCCGGGCGAATCCCGTGGGATTGCGTCGAACTCGACGCGGCCGGGCGGAACGACAGGGGAGACTTCCAACTCGACTTCGACGGCCCCGAACTGGCGGCCGTCGTGAATCAGTTTCCGGACGGCGACCGACGGGTTTGGCAGTTGATGCTCGGCGGCGAGCGCCGGACGGAGGCGTTCGCCGACGCCCTCGGGGTGACGCTCGGCCCGGGCGCGGCGGCGCACGTCAAGCGGGCCAAGGACCGGATCAAGGCGCGGCTCAAGCGGGCCGCGGGAGGCGACGATGACTGACGCGGTTCTCGACCTGGCGCGGCGGGCGGCCGCCGACCCGCACTTCCTGGCGTTCGCGCTGGCCGAGTACGCCGCCCGCGAGTCGCTCGACGAGGTGGGGCTGTTGGCGGCGCTCGGGGCGACCCCCGAGGCCCTGGCGTCGGTGCGGCTGTGCCGGACGCCGCGCCCGGACCCGGACGGCTTCCGCAACTCCGCGACGACCAGGCCGTGCCGCGCGGCCCTGGCCAGCGTGTCGCGGTCCAGCCCGAACTTCGCGGCGAGGCGGTCGGCGTCGGCGCGGAAGCCGTCCGGGTCCGTCCGCGGCGTCCGGCACAGCCGCACCGACGCCAGGGCCTCGGGGGTCGCCCCTAGCGCCGCCAGCAGACCCGCCTCGTCGAGCGACTCGCGGGCGGCGTACTCGGCCAGCGCGAACGCC
>JANXTD010000826.1 GCA_025352585.1 Fimbriiglobus sp. | reverse complement strand
TACTTCCTCATCGTCTGGGACTTCGTGCGCTTCGCCCGCGAGCAGGGCATCCCTTGCTCCGCGCGGGGGTCCGGCTGCGGCTCGATCGTCTGCTTTTTGTTGTGGCTCAGCCACGTCGATCCGCTCGACTACGACTTGCTCTTCGAGCGCTTCCTCGACCCCAACCGCTCCGAAGCGCCCGACATCGACATCGACTTCTGCCAGGAGCGGCGTGAGAAGGTCATCCAGTACGTCAAGCAGAAGTACGGCAGCGAGTCGGTCGCGCAAATCGGCACCTTCGGGACACTTGCGGCCAAGGCGGCGCTCAAGGACGTCGGCCGGGTGCTCGACATCCCGCTCGACCGCGTCAACGTGATGTGCAAGTTGGTGCCGATGCGGGGCACGATTTCGTTGACGATCAAGGACGCCCTCGAACAGTCGCCGGACTTCCGCAAGGAGTACGACAACGACCCCACGGTACGGCAGTGGGTCGATATCGCCCGCAAGCTCGAAGGCATGAACCGAGGCGTCGGCACGCACGCCGCCGGTGTGGTCATCGCCAACGGCCCGATCACCGACTTCGTGCCGGTCCAGCGCGCCACCCGAAAGGGCGAGGACGGCGACAAGGCCCCCGGCGACATCGTCGTCACGACGCAGTGGGAAATGGGCGACATCGAGAAGGTCGGCCTTCTGAAGATGGACTTCCTCGGATTAAGAACCTTAACCCTGGTCGATAACGCCTTGAAGCTCATCAAGCGGACCCACGGCGTCACGATCGACGTGTATAAGTTACCGCTCGATGACACGTCAACCTATGAACTCTTGCAGCGTGGCGACGCCAAGGGGGTGTTCCAGTTCGAGAGCGAGGGCATCCGCGAACTGTTGAAGCGGATGAAGCCGGACAACATCCGCGACATCGTCGCCTGCACGGCCCTGTACCGGCCGGGTCCGCTCGAAGGCGGCATGGTGGACGAGTACATCGAGTGCAAGCACGGCCGTAAGAAGCCGGACTACCCGCACCCGATCATCGAGGCGATCCTCGGCGAGACCTACGGTGTGATGGTCTACCAAGAGCAGGTCATGCGCATGCTCAACCGCCTCGGCGGAATTGAGCTGTCGAGCGCGTACGCCTGTATCAAGGCAATCAGCAAGAAAAAAGAAGACATCATCGACGCCCGCAAGGTCGATTTCATCCGCGGCTGTGGTGTCAACGGCGTCGGCCCGGACAAGGCGCTCGAAATTTTCGAGCAGATCGTTAAGTTCGGCGGTTACGGATTCAACAAGTGTGTTGTGGCGGGGACGCGGGTCAGCGACGCGATCACGGGCGAGGTGACGACGGTCGGCGAACTTGTCGCGACCGGGCGGCGGTTTGCTGTCCACGCGGTGGGGGCCGACGGGAAACTGCGGCCGCGGGCCGTGGCGGGAGCCTTTGCGAACGGCATCAAGCCGGTCTTTCGGCTCACGACGCGGCTCGGCAAAGTCGTCATTGCCACCGCGAACCACCCGTTCAAGACGCTCAACGGCTGGACGAATCTGGGCGACTTGAAGCCCGGCGACCGGCTCGCGGCCCCGCGCCGGTTGACGGTCGCGGGCGGCGACCACTGGCCCCGGCACGAACTCGTCGTACTCGCGGGCCTGATTGCCGAGGGCAACACCTGCCACCCTTCGACGCTGTACTTCTTCGGCAACGTCCGCGAGGCGATCGACGACTTCGCGCAAGCGGCCGGCCACTTCCCCGACAGCGTCGCCCGCGTTTACGCCCGGCCGGAGGGCAGGCGACTCGAAGTCCACGTCAACACGGGCCGCGACGCGAAGTTCGCGCGGGGGGTGACCCGAGCCGCCGCCGTCGCCACCGCCAGGGCGGCCCCGGCCCGCTCCGGGGCGTACCGCTGGGCCAAGGCCCTCGGCATCCTCGGCCTCAAGGCGACGGCCAAGCGGATTCCGCTTGGCGTCTTCCGGCTCTGCGACGAAGACCTCGCGCTGTTCCTCGGCCGCCTGTGGGCGGGGGACGGCTTCATCGCTAACGAAACCCTCAAGGTTCCTTTCTACGCTACCTCGTCGCGGCAACTCGCGGACGACGTGCAGCACCTGTTGTTGCGCTTCGGCATCGTCGGCCGCGTGCATCGGAAGCAGTTCCGCTACCGGGGCGGCGTCAAGCCAGGATACACCGTCCATTTGCTCGGCGACGGTTCCGTCGAAGCCTTCCTACGCCACCTCGCCCCGCACTGCGTCGGGCGTGACGCGGCGGTCGGCCTGCTGCGCGACTACGTCGCCGCCACGCCGCGCGGCTTGAGCAGTAAGGACACCGTGCCGCCGGGCGTCCGCGAGTGGGTGACCGACGAACGACAGCGGCTCGGCTGGACGTGGGACCAACTCGCAGAGCGTTCGGGCGTCAGCATGAAGGAGTTCATTGGCAACGGCTCTCGGGGCAAGCGCGGGTTCCGGCGGGGGACCGTCGCCCGGATCGCGGCGTGCCTCGGCTGCGCGAAGCTCACCCAACTCGCGGACTCCGACATCTTCTGGGACGCCGTCGTCTCCGTCGAGCCGGCCGGCCACGAAGCGACCTTCGACCTCACCGTCGATGTCGATCACAATTTCGTGGCAGACGGCGTCATTGTCCACAACAGCCACAGTGCCGCGTATGCGCACGTCACCTATCACACGGCGTACTTGAAGCAGTATTACCCCGCCGAGTTCATGGCGGCGCTGTTGAGCAGTGAAATCGACGACGGCAACAAGCGCGACATGCTGGTTGATCACATCGCCGACTCGCGGCGGATGGGCGTCGAGGTGCTGCCGCCCGACGTGAACAAGGGGCATGCGGACTTTACCGTCGTCGCCGGCAAGATCGTCTTCGGGCTGACGGCGATCAAGGGGCTGGGCCGGGGGGCGTCGGAGGAGATCGTGCGGGCGCGCGAGGCGGGCGGGCCGTTCCGCGACCTCTTCGACTTCTGCGAGCGAATCGACATCCGCACCGTGACGAAGGCGGCCGTCGAGAAGCTCATCAAGGCCGGCGGCATGGACTGCTTCGGCAAGAACAAGCGCGCGGCGTCGGTCATGGCGCTGTCCCGCGCCGTGCAGGCGGCCGACGACAAGGCGGCCGACCGCCGCCGGGGCCAGAAGAATCTGCTCGACATCTTCGACGACGACGCGTCGGCCGTGGCGACGCTGCCGGCGACGGCAATGCGCTTCGGCGAGGGGGTGCCCGACCTGCCGGAGTGGCCGGAGTTGGAGAAGCTCAAGTTCGAGAAGGAGTCCCTGGACTTCTACATCTCGAGCCACCCGCTCGCGCAGTTCGACGAGCAGTTGCGCCGCTTCCGGACGCACGACGTGTCGCAACTCAGCAAGCTCGCGGTCGGCACGGAGGTGCGCGTCGGCGGTATGGTCACGTCGTTCGACACGCGAGTCATCAAGGCCGGCCGCAACATGGGCGCGCGCTTCGCCATCTTCAAGCTCGAAGACTTCACGGGGCAGACGAAGCTCGTGATGTGGACCGACCAGTACGCCCGCTACAAGGACGACGTGGTCGAGGACGCGATCCTGCTGTTCGAGGGCAAACTCGAGCGCCGCGAGGGCGCGAGCGAGTCGGACGTGATCGTTGAGAAGGTCATGACCATCGAGCAG
>JANXTD010000820.1 GCA_025352585.1 Fimbriiglobus sp. | reverse complement strand
GGCGACATGCCGAGGTACTTCGACTGGAAGGCGAACGCGAGCCGGAGGCGCGGGTCGCTGAAGTAGCGCGCGAGTTCGCGCTCCAGCGAGAGCCAGGGGCGGACGAGCGGCAGCATCTTGAGCATTTCGACGGACAGGAGGTCGCGCAGGCCGTGGAAGGGCCGCTCGAGGATACTGCGGAAGCGGTCGAGCTTGTGGCGGTTGTCGTCGAGGAAGCGGCGGAAGTGCGTCGCGTCCTGCGGGTTGAGCCGGGCGATCTGTTCGACCATGCGCGGCACGTCGGGCGTGCATTGGAGTTCGCCGCCGCCGCCGAAGACGAGGTGATACTGCGGGTCGAGGCGGACCATCGGGACTTCGCGGTGCAGGTCACACCCGACGGAGGCGAAGATTTCCTCGAGGACGCGCGGGTAGAGGAAGAACGTCGGCCCCAGGTCGAAGCGGTAGCCCTGCTCGCGGATCGCGGAGCAGCGTCCGCCGACCGTCGGCAGCCGCTCGATGACGCGGACGTTGACGCCGGCGTTAGCCAAGAGCATCGCCGCGGCGAGTCCGCCCGGCCCCGCTCCGATGACGATCGCCGACTTCGGGGCCTTGCTAGCGGACGCCTTGCGGCTGGGGCGGGCGGCGGTGGGGGTGGCCGTGGACATGGCGATCCTTGCGGGGTGACCGGGGCGACGCTTATGCTAGGACTTCCGCGTGGCGGCAGTCAATGGACCGCAGGCGTGGCCGGCGGGTCAACCGGGCGGCCAGGTCGCCTTCTGCCAGCAGTAATGGAAGAGCAGTTGCCACTCGGCGAGTTGCACCTGCCGTAGCCCCGCCTCAAGCGCGTCGCCCCGACCGCGGTACTCTTCGCAACGGTCCACGAAGGTCTCGCCGTACCAGTGGTCCCAGCCGACGCCTTGGACCCCGAAGTCCGCGGCGTAGCACGACAACTCGTAGTGGATACGGTGCTCGCCGACGCGCCGTAGCCAGTACTTCGCGTTGAAGGCGTCCGGTTCGCGGCGGTGCAGGATGGCGTGCCAGTACGCGCCTTCGGGCGTGTCGAGGTTTTGTGCGACGGCGTGCGATTCATCCCAGAAGTCGTGCAGCAGCCACAGGCCGGCGTGGCAAGCGGCGGCCGCGTCGCTGCCGGTGACAGGTCGCCCGAGGTCGCGGGCCGAGTCGAAGGCCACGAGTCGGGCGCGAAACTCCCCCCGCGGCGTCCCCGGTCCGAGTTCCATGAGCGGGCACGGATCTACCAACCCCCTCAGCACCGGGCTGTAGCGCGACGGGTCGAAGTCGCCCATCGGCACATAGCGGGGGTCGTCGTCAGCGCGGCTCTCTCTTCCCATGCGAGTAGTTTATCCGCCAAGTCCGCGATTGTGGTACGATCTACCAACCAGAATCCCGGAGTCCCCGCGTGTGAGTAAGCCGACCGTCACGCGCCTCGACTTCCAACAGCTCGCGATCGTGCGGCTGGCCGAGGCGAAGTCGCTGCTCGACGCGGAGTTGTGGGACGGGGCGTCCTATCTCGCCGGGTACGCCGTCGAGGTCGGGCTGAAGGCGTCTATCATCAAGCCGGTGCAGGCGACGGACGCCTTCCTGGACCGCAAGTTCTCGGAGCGTTGCTATACGCACAACTTCGTCGAGTTGCTGGAGTTGACAGGTCTCAAACCCGTCTGGAAGATGGACAAGGCGGTAAGCCTTGAGTTCTCCGACAACTGGAAGTGGGCGGTTGTTTGGACGGAGCAGAAGCGCTACCACCGCGTGACGAAACGGGAAACAATCAAGTTGTACCACGCGATTGCCGACACCCCGCACGGAGTATTTTCATGAATTCAAACGCACTGGTGAACAGCGAACTCGACGCCGGATCGCGGCTCATCACCGCACTCAGCGACGGTGGCATGGAGATCGTTGTCGCCTTCTGGACCAAACTGACGGAGGCCCCAGGGTGGAGCCTCTATCTCGCTTCCCCCGTGGCCGAGACTGATGCGGAGTCGATCAATCCCTACCGCAAATTGACGACTATTCTTTCGGAACACCAAGAATTGGGTATCGACATTGACGACGTGTTGATCATTGATGCCGATGACGCGATGGCTGTCCAAGCGGCGGACATCTTGAAGTCGAAGCTTACCAACGGCAAGCCGTACACTGGGATCACGCGCTTCAAGGGCTTCACACTCGGCGGCCTCGAAATCGACGGGGCGTACATCTACCCGCCGCCCCGCGCCGCCGTCTCGGCGTAGGCTCAGTCGCCCAGGATGCCGGCTCCGAACTCCTCCTCGATCTCGTCCAACGCCTCGGCCGCCGTGACCACCGCCGCGGCCTCCTCGCCCTTCACCACGTCGGCGGCGGCGTGGGCGACTTTGATCGTCTGCTCCGTGCTCTGCGGATCGACCGCCTTACACGTCTTCGTTAAGATGTCGGCAATGTCACTGAGCTGCTGCTGCCACTCGGCGGGGTCGCAGCCGGCGGGGGTCAGTTGCTGGAACTCCTCCAGGAGTAGCACCATCCGCAACAGGTGGCGGAAGATTAGCCCCTCCTGCTTCGCCAGGTCTTTCGAGGCGATGAAGTTGTTGAAGTGCCCGCCGAAGTTCAAGACCTCGCCGGCCGCCCAGACAGCCTGCGTCGTCACATCGACCACGTCGGGGTAGGTGGCGTCGAAGAGCAAGCGGAGCTTGTCGGCGAAGACCGGCGGGCGGTCCTCCCAGTGGACGTAGCCGTCGTCCGGCTCCTCGCCCTCGACCGGCTCTTCCTTGGCCGCGATCAGCCCCCGCGCGATCAACTCGGGGTCGAGCTTTTCGGTCGCATAAGGCCCCGGTGCCAACTCGTACGGCACGCGGACGAACTTCAACAGCGGCCGCGGCAGTTCGAGAACCGACTCGAAGGCCTGGATGCGCTCCTCGCGGCTGGCGGTGCCGAGTTGATCGACCAGGAACGCCCCGTAGAGCGGGTGGACGGCGCGGAACACGAGCAGCTTCGCCATCTCGGGTGTGGGCGTGGCGAGCGTCGGGTTGTACGGCGGCGCGGGCGGCACGATCACTGTGGGGTCGATCGGCACCACGGGGGCCGCGGGGTCGATCGGCGGCGGCGGGGCCGGCTGCAACAGCACGAAGCCGCGGTCGTGCAGGATCGTTAACATGCGGTTCAGTTGCTTCAACCCCGCTTCAATCCGCGGCTGGTCTAGCAAACGTTTGCGAATGACCGTGCGGATCTTGTCGATCTCCGGCGACACCTCCAACAAGTACGCCAACAATCGCCAGGGCAGGGGGCCTTTGCTATACAGTCTCGCGGGTGCCGAGACTTGCAGCTTCTCGAAATCGGTGCCGGTCCAATACTTGCGCTGGGCGTTGCGCGACGGCTTCTTCTTGAGCATCTCCTTCTTCTTTTTCAGCATCATCGGGTCTTTGGTCGTCTCGGGAATCTGGTCGAACTTCTCCTTCCACTTCGCGATGCGAACGTCGTCCTCGTGTGGGAGGGCGTAGACATGGCCTTCGGTGTCGAACTGCGGCCGGCCGGCGCGGCCGAAGATTTGGTGCGCCGAACTCAAGTCAATTAACTTCTCCTTGCCGAAAGGCCCCTTCACCAGCGACGTAAGGACGACACTGCGCGCCGGCAGGTTGATGCCCGCGGCCAGCGTCTCGGTACACAGCGCGACGCTGAGCAGCTTCTGCTCGAAGAGCTTTTCGACCCCGCGGCGGTACTTCGGCAGCAGCCCGGCGTGGTGAACGCCGACGCCCCGGCGGAGCATCTGCTTGAGCTTCGGCCCGATCCCCTGCGGCCAGTCGAGCAAATCGACGGCGTCGTTGAGCGGCTTGCGCTGGGTCGAGTTGAGTAGGTCGAGGCCCTTCAACTGCTCGGCGATCGACCAGCACTCGTCGCGGTTGAAGGCGAACACGAGTGCGGGCGTCTTGCGGGTCGCGTCGTCGCCGCGGGCCATCTCGACGAGCAGGTCGTTGAGGAATTCGTCGGGCGACCAGTGGTACGTCAGCGGGATTTTGCGCTCGCGGCCCTCGACGAGTTCGACCGTCCGGCCGTGGTTGCGGCTCAGCCAGTTCGTGAACTCCGCCGCGTTGCCGACCGTCGCCGAGAGGAGCAGCAAGCGCACCTTGGCCGGCAACAGGCTCAGCGACAGTTCCCACACGATGCCGCGT
>JANXTD010000789.1 GCA_025352585.1 Fimbriiglobus sp. | reverse complement strand
GTGACAGGGTGGTAAGTTAGGGAAGTTGTGCGCGTCGGCGAGTTCGATGCGTCGGGTGCGATGGCGACGGTGCGGAAAGCGGTGGGAGAATCGACGCATGGCCCCCACCGAACTCCGCGACAGCCTGACGCAGCAGCCGTTCGAGCCGTTCCGCCTGGTGCTGTCCGACGGGGCGACCTACGACATCCGCCACCCCAACTTGCTGTGGGTCGGCCAGCGCGCCGCCTACGTCGGCTTGACCGGCCAGGCCGGCTCGACGTTTTTCGAGCGCTCGGTCAAGGTCGATCTGCTGCACGTCACCCAGATCGTGCCGATCGAAGTGGAGTCGCCGCCGTCGAACGGCACGGCGTCGTAGACTCTACGGCACCATCCGCGTGAACGGCCACGCATACGCTTGCAGCATCGTCATCGTGCCGACGACCGCCGCGAGGAAGATGCTGTGGCCGATGACCGCCTTGAACAGGTCGGCCTCCTTGCCGATCTGATTCGTCCCGGCGGTCGCGACGCAAATGCTCTGGGCGTCGATCATCTTGCCCATCACGCCGCCGGTGCTGTTGGCCGTGCAGATCAGCGTCTCGGCCTGGGCGCGGGTCAACTCGGAGCCGGCGAACGCGCCGCTCTCGTAGACCTGCCCGGCCGTGATCTGTTGCAAGCTGCCGAACAGCGCGTTGCTGCCGGCGTCGGTGCCGGTCAGGAACACACCGAGCCAGCCGAGCATCGCGGCGAAGAACGGGTACAGGAACCCCGCCTCCGCGAAGGCCACACCCAGGGTCGCGTCGATGCCGGAATACTTCGTCACGTAGCTCAGGCCCAGCATGAAGGCGATCGTCGGGATCGGCACCTTCATCTGCACGAAAGTCTTGCGCAACACACTCGTGAATTGCCGGCGACTCGCCCCGAGGAGCAGCGCGGAGATCACCGTCGCGGCGAAGACCGGCGTGCCGGGGGCGGTCAGCCACGCCAGCTTGTAGACGGCCTTCTCCTTCTTCTCGTCGTCGGTCGCGTTGAGCTTCTGCAAGCGGTCGGCCCGCTCGACTTCGAGGTGCAGACTCGGCACCTCGAAGCTGTAGTACGACGCCACGCCGGCCACGGTGATCGGCGACTTGGTCTTCGCCTCGTACTGCCGCACGGCCCCCGCGGCGGCGAGGCAGACGGCCATGACTGCGAACGGCGACCAGGCCCGCGCCACGACCCACGGCGTCAGCGGCAGCGTCGCCGTCGGCCCGGAGTCGCGCAGGGCGGCCCGCACATCGACGCCGTGGCCCATCGTGCCCTCGGCCACGACCGCGACCGGCCTGTCGGTCGGCGGGGCGAACTTCCACTCGTCGCGCGGCCGCCAGACGAACTTCAGGAACAGCGATAGCGTCATCAGCGAGAAGATCGACGCGCCGATGTCGGTCAGCGGCCAGACGCTCAGGCCCGGCACCCAGGTGTGCATCGTGGCGAACGCATATTGACACAGCGCGAACGACCCGCCGCCGACAACGAGCGCCGGCCAGACGGCCAAGGTTTGCCGCCAGCTACACATCACCTTGACCATGTAGAACGGGATCAGACACGACAGGATCGGCAGCTGGTGCCCGCACATGACACTGATGGTCTCGGGCGGAATGCCGGTCACGTCGCCGAGGGTCAGGATCGGCACGCCGAGGCCGCCGAAGCAGACCGGCGAGGTGTTGGCGATGAGACAAATCACCGCGGCGCGGAACGCCGGGACGCCCAAGCCCACGAGCATCGCCCCGCAGATCGCCACCGGTGCCCCGGACCCCGCGGCCCCCTCCATGAGGGCACCGAAGCAGAAGCCGATGAGGACCGCCTGCACCCGCGCGTCGCCGGACAGCGAGCCGATGCTGCGGCGGATCACGGCGAACTGGCCCGTCTCGACGGTGAGGTTGTACAGGGCCATCGCGCCGAAGACGGTCCAGCCGATCGGCAACAGCCCGAAAGCCGCGCCGTAGGCCCACGACGCCGCGGCCATCCCCGGCGGCATCCCGTAGACGAGCCAGGCGATCAGGATGGCGACGACCGACCCCGCCGCGCCGGCCCCGCTCGCCAGCCAGCGCCGGCCCACGAGCAGGTAGAACAGCACGACCACCGGCAGCGCCGCGACGAGTGTCGAGAGCACGCGAACAACCACCGGCAGCGCCGCGACGACGCGAGCTTCCAGCGGGTCGAGGTTCTGGACGTAGGCAAGTCCGAAGAGCACGTCGGGCATGGGCGGCGACACCGATCCGCGGGAGGGGAGAGTCTGGCGGGGGTTCAATCCAACTCGTAATACTCCGCCAGCGCCGCCCCGGCGAGTCCCGCCAACTCCATCTCCTCGGGGTACTCGAAATCGACCTGGATGAACCCGTAAGGCTCGCGCGGGTCGATGCGCACCGGCAAGTCGATGAGGTGCTGTTCCAACTCGAACGTCAGCCAGCCAATCTCCTGCGGCTCGGTGCGGATGTTCGGCAGCCCCGCCGTGATGGTGAAGTCGGGCCGCTGCGGCGTGACGAGCCGGGCGAAGCCGCGGACGGTCGGCTTCAGCGTCTCGAAGAGTTCCTCCGACACCGGCGTCAACTCCCAGTCGCGTCCCTGGACGCGGTGGTACAGCGTGGCGTCGCCGTCGCCGAAGCGGACTTCGAGGCGGTCGGCCCGGTCGCGCAGGCAGGTGAGAATGCCCAGCAGCCAGAAGCGGCGGTGGTCGGGTTCGGCGCGCAGGTCTTCGGGGGTCGTGTAGATGAGCATCGCAAATCCTGGAGTGCAAAGGTCAGAGTGCCGAGTGCAGAATGAAAACGAGGAGCAAATCCGACGTTCTGCACTCGGCACTGTGAGTTCTGCACTCTGGGTTTCAGAGGTCGCTGGCCTGGCCGTCCGGCTCGGGGATCAGCACCAGTCGCAGGCGGCGGAGGGCGCGGAGGTAGCGCATGCTCGCGGCGGCCTCGCTCAGGTTCAGCAGTTTCGCCACCTCCTGGTTGGCGAGTTGCTCCTGGTGGCGCATCAGGATGATGCCGCGGTCGTCGTCGTTCAGTTCGTTGACCGCGTTCGCCAGGCGGCGGGCGAGTTCGGCCTGGATCGCCTCGCTCGCCGGGGTCTTCTCCTGGTCCATTAGCTGCGCGACGAGCGACGTGGACGAGTCTTCCGCCCACGCCGGGGCGTTGATCGTCTGCTCGCGGTCGAGGCTGCGCCGCTGGGCGGTGCGGTGCCGGCGGTGGGCGTCGATGATGCGGTCTTGCGCGAGGTGCCGCAGCCACAGGTGGAACGGCATGTTCGGCGTCTTGAGGTACTCGGTCAACCGCTGGTTGGCCTCGATGAGGACATCCTGGACGATGTCGGACGCATCGACGCGTCGGGCGAGCACCGGGTCGAGGCGCAAGTCGATGACGCGGCGGAGCGGCTCGCGCAGGCGTCCGAGGAGCGCATCGACGGCCCCGGCCTTACCCTGTCGGGCGTCGTCCAGAAGCTTGTCCGTTTCTTCGCGGTTCGGCCACATGGTGATAGTGTAGTAACGCCGGCGGGAAAAGTCCGCTACCGCCGAGTTCGGGGGACGCGATGCGAACGGAAGTGATTCTTCACCGCGACTGCGAGCCGAGCTACCGGGAGTGGTGCGACGTAATGCGTCGGCATTGTGAGGGGAGTGCGGTCAGCCTCGAAATGCTGTACGCGGAACTGCTCGATCAACTTCGCACTTCGGCCGGCAAGCCTGACGGGGCGAAGTGCGAGGCGAAAAAATCCGGCGGTGACGAGATTTGGTACTGGAGTTACTACCCACGCACGAGCGTGCTTTACGTCATCCGCGACCGCAGGAATCGGCTGGGCTTCACTGCCCGGCGTGTCGTTCTGCTGCGAATCGGGCCTCTACGTCCCGGTGGATCGCCTTGATCTCCTTTTCACTAAGGCAGTCGTCGAGGTCCAAGTCGTCCGGGATCGGCACGCTGAAGTGTTCGGCGACTTCGCGGGGTAGGGTCAACATCAGTTTTTGGTGTTCCGTGAGCATCTCCACGGTCCGCGCCAGGTAGCCCAGGTCCACGTCGCCGTGGCGCAGGGCGATCGCCGCGAAGTCGCCTTCGGTGGCGTACACCTCGCTCAGCAGCGCCGCGAGGACCGCCCGCTTCTGCTCTTCGGGCAGCGCCAGCACGAACTCGACGGGCTGCACGGCCGGCGTGGCAGTCGTGGGTTGGCTCTCGGTCAAAGTCGCGGTCATGGCGTGCCTCCACGGATTAGGCCGGTTGTGAGTAGCATCATATCCGCACGCGACCCGCTGACGCCAGCAACTATTTTCCGCTCGCCCCGCCGCCGCGTGTCGGGTAGACTTCGACAACCCGCCCGCCGCCTTCTCTCGCGGTTGCCCCGATGCCCACGCGAATCGCTACGCTCGCCCTGCTCTTGTGCGCCCTCCCCGCGACGGCCGCCGGGCCCGTGTCGTTCGTCAACGACGTGCTGCCGGTGCT
>JANXTD010000400.1 GCA_025352585.1 Fimbriiglobus sp. | reverse complement strand
GGTACGACGCCGGAAGCCTCGGGGAAGCCCCTGCCGTGATTGACGCGCGGCCGGCCCCGCCGATAAGGTGAGCGCCACCCCACCCGCCACTCGGAGTCCGCCCATGGCCCGCAAAGCCGCCCCCGCCCCGCCGGCCGCTGCCGACGCCATGCAACGCCCACCGGCCGAAGTCGCCTTCGCCGGAGAGCTGGCCCAACTGCGTGCCGAGGACGCGGCGTTGCCCAAGCCGGTCGGCTGGGCCATGACCCCGCGCTCGGTCGTCGAGTTCGTCCTGGGCGACCCGGCCCGCAAGCTCGCGCCCAAGTTCGTCGGCCGGCGCAACTTCCTCGAACGCTGCGTTGTCGCACTCGCCACCAGCCGCGGGCTGATGCTCATCGGCGAGCCGGGGACGGCGAAGAGTTGGCTGAGCGAACTGCTCGCGGCTGCGATCTCCGGCGACTCGACGCTCACGATCCAGGGCAGCGCCGGCACCACCGAGGACGCCATCAAGTACTCGTGGAACTACGCCCTGCTGCTCGCCGAAGGCCCGTCGCCGAAGTCACTCGTGCCCGCGCCGATGCACCGCGGCATGACCGACGGCAAGGTCGTCCGCTTCGAGGAGCTGACCCGCTGCCCGCTCGAGATGCAGGACGTGATGCTTTCCATCCTGAGCGACCGCGTGTTGGCGATCCCCGAACTGCCCGACGAGTCGCGGTCGCTGTTCGCGAAGGCTGGGTTCAACGTCATCGCTACGGCCAATACCCGCGACCGCGGCGTCAACGAGATGTCGGCGGCCTTGAAGCGGCGCTTCAACTTCGAGACGGTCCACCCGATCGGCGACATCCGCGACGAAATGGCGTTGGTGCAGCGGGAGACCGACAAGTTGCTCGCCCGCGCCGGCGTGCCGACGACACTCACGCCCGACATGACCGAAGTGCTCGTCGTCGCCTTCCACGAACTCCGCAACGCCAAGGAGGAAGGCGGTAAAGCGCTCGAACCGCTGACCACGGCGATGAGCACCGCCGAGGCGATTGCCACGGGGTTCTCCGCGGGGCTGCACGCGTACTTCTACGGCGGCGGCCCGGCGGAGGCGCGGCACCTCGTCCAGCACCTCGCCGGCACGGCCCTGAAGGACTCGCCGGACGACATCAAGCGGCTGCGGCACTACTTCAACCACGTCGTGAAGGGCAAGAAGGGCGTGTTGTGGCAGGCACTCTACGAGGCCCGCGACGAACTGCCCGACGGCAAGCCGGCCTGACGCCCGCGCCACCACAACACGGTCAACGTCCCGAACGCCGCGACGCCGAGCAGCTTGCCCGGCCAGGTCCCGTAAACGACGGTCGCGTTGAACATCACGAAGGCGACGAAGGCCCGCGTGAAGTCGTGCAGCCGTCGCCACGGCCGCCCGCAGGCCCCGGCGACCGCGTCGAGGAGCCACAGCGCGACGACGGCGTAGCTGACGTAGAGGCCGGGGCCGAAGCCGCTGACCGCGGCGGTGTGGGCAAAGGCGTGGGCGTGTGACCAGCCGTGGGCCACGCCCATCGCCACGGCGAGGTGGCACGCCATTGCCAACGCGGAGTACAGCCAGGCCCAGGCGTTGCGGCCCCACTCCGCGGCGACCCAGGCGATGACGACCAGCCAGGCGGTGACGGTAACCGGGTCCGCCCCCAGGTCCGCGACCCCGGCGGCGACGAGTGTCGCGATCAGGGAAACGAGCAGCGCCAGCCGCGCGTGACGCCGCGCCGGGAATTGAACATTGCCGGACTGGCCGTAAGTCATCACCGAATCGCACCCTCTCTCGCAGCGTACCCCCAGGATGCATTATGGCACGGCGAGCGAAGATCGTAGCGACTCTCGGCCCGGCGACCGACGCCCCCGGCATGTTGGAGCGGCTCATCACGGCCGGCCTCGACGTGGCCCGCATCAACTTCTCGCACGTCGATGACGAGGCGACGCCCCTGCGGCGGATCGCCCAGGTCCACGAGACGGCCGCACGCCTGGGCCGCGTCGTCGCCGTGCTGGCCGACCTGCCGGGGCCGAAGTTGCGCGTGCGCATTTCGGCCCGGCGCACGCTGGTCGTCGGCGAGACGGTGACGTTCCCGCTGCGCGGCTTCGAGCCGCGCGACGGCGACATCCCGATCACCGACCCCGAGGTGCTGCCCGACTTGCAGCCCGGCCACCGCATGTTGCTCGACGACGGCAAGCTGCAACTGCGCGCGGGCACCGTCTCCGGCGGCCGGCTCAGTGCAGTCGTCACTGTCGGCGGCGAGCTGAAGGAAAACAAGGGGCTGAACCTACCCGACACGCAAGTGAGCATCCCGGCGGTGACCGACCGCGACCGCATCGCGCTGGGCATCTGCGCGAAGACGCACGTCGATTGGCTGGCGATGTCGTTCGTCCGCGGGCCGACGTCGGCCGACTACCTGCGCGACGCCGCCGCGGCCGTGGGGCTGATGCGCGTGCCGATCATCGCCAAGATCGAGCGCCCCGAGGCCGTCCTCAAGGCGCGCGAAATCATCGAGGCGTTCGACGGCGTGATGGTGGCCCGCGGCGACCTGGGGGTCGAGTTGCCGTTCGAGAAGCTGCCGCCGATCCAGAAGCAGATCATCGCCGCCGCGAGGCTGGCCGGGAAGCCGGTGATTACCGCGACGGAGATGCTCGAGAGCATGATCAAGAACCCGCGGCCGACCCGCGCGGAGGTCTCTGACGTGGCCAACGCCATCTTCGATGGCACCGACGCGGTGATGCTCTCGGCCGAGACCTCGGTCGGCGACTACCCGTTCGAGGCGGTGAGTTCGATGGCCGGCATCGCCGAGGAGGCCGAGAACTCGATGCGGCTGACCGGGAACAGCTTTCAATCGACGAATGTCTTGCGGCCCGGCGACAGCATCGAGGACTCGCTGGCCCTCGCGGCCTGCCACCTCTCTTCCGAGGTGACGGCGGCGGCGATCATCACGCCGACGCTCTCCGGCCGCACGGCCCGGATGCTCGCGCGCTACCGGCCGGCGGCGCGGATCGTCGCGCCCGCGCCGCACCCGGCGGTTTTGCAGCGGATGGCGATCGTTTGGGGCGTGCAGCCGGTGCCGATGATGCCACTCAAGCCGGGCGACGGCCGTATGACTGCGGCCGTGCGTGACGCCTTTGCCGCCGGCGCGGTCAAGGTCGGCGACCGCGTGGTCGTTTTGGCCGGCCACCCGATCGAGGGCGAGCCGCGCATGCCGACGCTGCGGGTCGTGAAGGTCGGCGAAGCCGGGGTGTCGCTGGAGCCTTAGTACCGTCCGGGCGGTTGCGTGCGTCGCGTCCGTTGCGCCAGTCCGCGTTAATCTGCCGGGGCCGGGGCGCGCCAGTTGCCCCCGGCCCCGCTGTATTGGTGGGGATTCCCTCAAGTCCTGGTCGAACACATCTTCGTAACGGCAATCGCTCCTGAACGCGAGTTCGCCGACGACTTGCACCGCCACCCGCGAACACCCCGGCCGCCGGCCGACGCCTCGAGCGCGTCGTCGGCGGGACCGGCACGACCGGCACCCTGACGGAGCGACTCCCCACCATGACGCCTCGGCCTCTCCGCACGCGCCTCACTTGTGATAGACTCGAAGCCCGCGACAACCCCGCGCCGCTGCTGGCGGAATCCTTCGACGCACTGAGGCCCCCCATGACGGCGTTCGACTTCAGCTCCTGGGGCACCGGCCGCTACCTGACGACCAAGATCGTCGCGGTGTCCGGGGCGATCTCGCTGGCCTCGACCGGCAACGAGCTGGCGCAGTCGCGCTACTTCTCGAACGCGTTGCAGCCGGCCGACGCCGCGGTGTCGGTCAAGATTTACTCCGACACGCCGTCGCCGGCGGTGGTCCTCGCCCGCGGCCAGAACCTGACGCAGTCGACCGGCTCGTACCTGGGCGTGCAGGTCCGCACCGGCGGGATGCAGGTCGATCTCGTCGAGTTCCACGCCGACCGGGCCTCGACCCTCGCCACGCTCAAGGTCGCCAAGGCGCTGCACGGCGTCTGGCTCGACGTGACCCTGAAGCCGGTCGGCACGAGCTTGAGCGCGAGCGTGCGGCGCACCGACACCGGCGAGTTCCTGAGCGCCGCCGGCACCTGGCAAGCCGCCGCGACCGACGCCCTGAAGGCCACCGTCGCCCCGTTCAGCGGCCTCGGCTCCGTCGGACTCGGCCGCGGCCCCGGCGGCGCGGGAATGTCCTTCTTCGACGACATCCGCGTCGAACTTCCGCCCACCCCCGTCGTCAAAGTCAACTTCGACGCGACCCCCGTCGGCGGCCGGCCCGAGGGCTGGAAGGGCTACGTCAACGACGGCACCGCCGGCTTCGGGGCAAGTGTCGCGCGGGCCGGCAAGACGCAGGGCTTCACGGCGACCGGCGGTACGAACACCGTCGCCCGCAGTTGGTACAGCGTCGCCCAGCCGGCCGACGTGCAGGCCACCGCGTCGCTGTACGCCGACACCCTGCTGCCCGGCACGCTGCTGGTGCGCGGGGCCGGCCTCGACACCGCGAAGCCGACGTACTACGGCCTGACGGCGACCCGCGGCCTCGACGCCCGCATCGTCAAGGTCGTCGATGGCGTCTCGACGACGCTCGGCGCGATCAAGTCGAAGGACTACGTCAGCGGCGTCTGGCTGCGGCTGACGCTCACGGCGAGCGGCGGCAACCTGCGCGCGGTGATCTCGCGCACAGACACCGGCACCTGGCTGACCCCCGACGGCACCTGGGCCGACACCCCGCAACCGGCGCTCGAAGTCACCGACACAACGCCGATCAGCGCCGGCGGCTTCGTCGGCGTGCAGCGCAACGCCCTCACCGCCGGCGCGGTCACTTTCGACGACTTGGAGATTCGCGGCGGGGCGCTGGCCGCCGGGCCGCAAATCAAAGTCATCGCGTCGCAGGCCGGGACCGCCTACGCCAACGACGTGACTTTCACGGCGACCGACCCCGACAGCGCGGCGCGGCGGGTCGAGTACCGGCTGAACGGCAAGCTCGTAGCCGCGGCGCTGAAGTCGCCGGCCGGGTACACCCTCGACACGACGATGCTGTCCAACGGCCCGCAAACGCTCGCCGTGAGGGCCATCGACGAACTCGGCAACCCCAACACCGTCACCCTGAACTTCACGACGGCGAACGCCAACCCGACGCCGCAGCCGGCCCGCCCGGAGTTCCCGCGGAAGCTGCCGAACATCCGCGTCGCCCAACTCGCCTACGACGGCAACCCGCTCGGGGCCTTCGAGCAGGCGCGGCTCAAGGACAGCGTTGACCTCGTCATCCCGAACCCGAAATACCTCGCCGCCATCGACGCCGCGTCGCCGGCCACGCCGCAGGTGATCTACTCGAACATCTCGAACCTGTACCAGGGGCTGTTGACGAACTGGCTGAGCTACGCCGACGCCAACAAGGCCGACCGCGAGTTGGCGTTCTAC
>JANXTD010000748.1 GCA_025352585.1 Fimbriiglobus sp. | reverse complement strand
AGCGCTTCACGAAGCTCGTCGCGCTCGATGTCGGGGGGGCCGACGTGCCGCCCGAAACGCTGCTAGCCTTCGCCAAGCGCACGCCGCGCCTGAATATCCTCAGCGCCTGGCGCACCCCCCTTGGCGATCGAGGTTTCGCCGCACTCGTGGCGTCAAGTTGGGGCCAGACGCTGCACACGCTCGAAGTCATGAACTGCGACCTCGGCGACGACGCCATGACGAGCCTCGTGCGAAGTGGGTTGCTCGGCCGGCTGTACGGGCCGCAACTGAACCTCAGCATGAACCGCATCGCCGACGCCGGCCTGGCGACCCTCGCCGACTCGGAAGACTTGCTCCGCTTCGGCGAGCTGGTCCTGCGCGAGAACCGCGTCGGGGACATCGGTGTGGAGGCGCTGGCGGCGTCGCCGTTCGCCGCGAACTTGCGCTACCTCGACTTGTGGAAGAACCGCCTCACCGACCGGGCCGCCGTCGCCCTGGCGGCGTCGCCGCACCTGGGGCAACTGCGCGACCTCAACGTGCGGGACAACGCGCTGACCGACGCGGGCCGGGCGGCGCTGACGGCGCGCTACGGGGCGGTGGCGAAAGTCGGGTTTTGAGGCGAGCCGTCCGCGTGAGTGCCTGGCGGTTTTCCCCAACGGCATGAACCTTTTCGCGCCGCCGGGCGTCCGTGGCGAAAGCTTTTCCCCCGGTCGGGAGTCGGTCATGGGCGCGTCGCGGGACGACTTCGTCAAGTTCCCGCGGACGCCGCACCTCTTCGGCGCGCGCGGCACCGACGACGACAAGCGGCTGTCGGCCGGCGAGTCGGCGGAGTTCCTCGCCGACCCGTCGCTCGTCGTCGAGGAGAAGATCGACGGCACCAACGTCGGCGTCCACTTCACCGCGGCCGGGCGGCTGGTCTTGCAGTGCCGCGGCCACGAAATCACCAGCGGGATGCACGCCCAATACGACCTCTTCAAGCAGTGGACGACCGGCAAGCGGCCGACGCTCGAAGCCATGCTCGGCGACCGGCACATCCTCTTCGGCGAGTGGCTGTACGCGAAGCACTCCGTGCACTACCGGGCGCTGCCGCACTACTTCTTCGAGTTCGACATCTACGACAAGGACGCCGGCACGTTCCTGGACCTCGCCACCCGCGCGGCGATGCTCGACGGCACGGGGATTCTGACGGTGCCGGTGCTGCACCGCGGGGCGTTGACGCAAGGCGAGTTGCTGGGCCTCGTCGGCCCGTCGCGCTTCGACAGCGCCTTCGACAACCCGCGCACCGGGGCGGTCGATGGCCTGATGGAGGGGCTGTACGTCCGCACGGAGTCCGGCGGCGTCGTCACCGGCCGGGCGAAGTACGTGCGGCCCGAGTTCGTCGAGCGCGTGCAGTTGAGCGAGCACTGGCAGCACCAACGCATGGTGCCGAACACGTTGGTCGCCGGCGCGGAGATTTGGTCGTGACCACCTGGGCGGACATCGAGAAGGCGTCGGTCGCGGAGTTGCTCGCCTGGGCCGAGGGCGAGCCGTGGGCGCGGGCGATGGCGGCGTGCGGCCAGGACGCGCTGTGGCACGCCGAGGGCGACGTCTGGACGCACACCCTCCTCGTGGTCGGCGAACTGCAACGCCTCCCGGAGTGGCCGGGGTTCGACGCCGTAACGCAGAAAACGCTGCTCTTCACCGCGCTCTTCCACGACGCCGGCAAGCCGGCCACGACGGTCGTGGACCCGGAGAGTGGCCGGACGCGGTCGCCGAAGCACGCCGTGATCGGGGCGGAGCTTGCGCGGAACGTCTTGCGCGAACTCGGCTGCGGACTCACCCAGCGCGAGGCGATTGCGAACCTCGTGCGGTACCACGGCCGGCCGCCATTTCTGCTCGAAAAGCCGGACCCGGCCCGCGAGGTCATCGAGCTGTCGTGGCTGACCGACACCCGGCTGCTCTACGCCTTCGCGCTCGCCGACCACCGCGGCCGCCGCGCGGCTGAAGCGGCCCGTGGCGAGGACGACTTGCACCTCGGGCGGATCGTCGCCGACGAGAACGGCTGCCTCGGCCGGCCGTACGAGTTCGCGAACGACCACGCCCGCTTCCTGTTCGGCCGCGGCGAGTTGTCGAGCCTCTGCTACACGCCGCGTGAGGAGTACCGCTGCACGGTCACGGTGATGGCCGGCCTGCCCGGCTCCGGCAAGGACACCTGGCTGGCCCGGCACCGCCCTGAGCTGCCGGTCGTGTCGCTCGACGACTTACGGGGCGAGCTAGCCGTCGGCCCGACCGACGACCAGGGCCGCGTGATCCAGTTGGCGCGGGAGCGTTGCCGCGAGCACCTGCGCGCCGGCCGGGACTTCGCCTTCAACGCGACGAACACCTTCCGCCCGACCCGCCAGCGTTGGGTCGACCTGTTCGCCGAGTACGGGGCGAGGGTCGAGGTCCGCTACGTCGAGCCGGCGTGGCCGGTGATCCTGCGGCAGAACGCGGCCCGCCCGTCGCCGGTGCCGCGCGTCGTGATCGAGCGCCTGGCGGGGCGCCTGGAGCCGCCGACCGGCCTGGAGGCGCACGCGGTCGAGCTGGTGGGGTGAGCGCCGGCTCGGCTCACGCCCCCGGCTTCTGGTAGCGCTCGCGGTGGATCGGCTTGCCCTGCTTGCGGAAGCGGCGCTCGAAGTTCGTCAGGTAGTCCATGTCGTGCGCCGGCTCCGGCTCCGGGGGAGGCCCGATCGGCGGCAACTCCGGGAACGCCGCCATCGTCTCCCGCACCCAGGTGAAGTAGTCCGGCACGTCCGTGGCGAAGTGGAACACGCCGCCGGGGACGAGCACGCGGTGCAGCAGTGAGACGAACTCGGCCGTCATGATGAGCCGCTTCTGGTGCCGCTTCTTCCACCACGGGTCGGGGAAGTACACATGCACCGCCGCGACCGACCCCGGCACGACGTAGCGTTCGAGGATTCGCTTGGCGTCGCCCCAACAGGTGCGGGCGTTCGTGAGGTTCCGCACCGCCAGGCGGTTCGTGGCGATGAGCTGGTACTTGCGGATGATCTCGACGCCGAAGTAGTTGACCTCGGGGTTCGCGGCGGCGGAGTTCGCCAGGAACAGCCCCTTGCCGAAGCCGACTTCGACCTCGACGGGGTGCGCGTTGCCGAACAGCGTCGGCCAGTCGAGCGGCACCGGGGCCACCGCGTCGTCCGGCGGCGGCAGTTCGTGGCCCTCGGCGTCGGTCGGCCCGGCGGCGAGCGTGGGGTCGCCCCAACTCACGACGTGCTGCGTGCCCGTAGGTGCCCACTGGAACGGCGCGAGGGCGTCGGGCGGGAGTTTCTTGCGGC
>JANXTD010000709.1 GCA_025352585.1 Fimbriiglobus sp. | reverse complement strand
CATCCGCACGGCGTACTTCTGCCGGCTGATCATCTCGCGCTTGTCCGGGTCGGTGCTGTAGCCGGGGATCGTCGCCTCGGCGTGGTGGATCAGTTGCAGCGCCTCGCTGGCCTTGCCCGAGTCGTAGACCGGCCCGCCGGTCGCGTTCTGCTTCGACAGGATCGCCAGTTCGATCGCCTGCTCGCGCAGCTTGCTGTCCTTGTGCAGCTCGATGAGCTGGCTGAAGTAGGTGTCGGCGTCGTCGTAGCGGCCGCGGTAGTAGTGGACGTAGCCGAGCCAGAACAGTGCCCGGTCGGCGTTCGGGCCGATGCCGTCGTGCGTCTGCACGTTGTCGAGCACCCGCAGCGCTTCGCCCTCGGTGTCGAACAGCGGCTTCTTCTTGTCGAAGACGTTCATGGTCGGCGTGACCGACTCCCACCAGGCCGCCTTGACGCCGTTGCGCTCCTTCTCGATCGGCTGGAGCGTCTCCTCGTCGAGCCAGTCGTAGGCGATGGCGTACATCTGGTTGCACGCCCGCTCGCGGTACGCGCCGAATGGGAAGTCTTGCAGCAGCCGGTGGTAGGTCGCGGCGGCCTCGGGGAGCTTGCCGCGCTCGCGGTGGCACTCGGCCTCGAAGTAGCGGGCCTTCTCGGCCATCAGCGCGGGGTTGCGGGTGTTGTCGGCCACGTCGGCGAACAGCTTCTTGGCCGCCGCGAATTCGCCCTTCTCGAAGAGCGCCTGGCCGTCGGCGAACTTCGCTTCCGCCTCGGGGTCGGTGTACGAACTCGTGATGAGCGACCGCACCGAGTCGTACGTCGAAGTTTGGACCTTTTTGAGCGACTGGCAGCCGCCGCCAGTCAGGAGCGCGAGCGCCGCCGCGGCCAGCAGGGGGCGGAGTGTTCGCCGTCGATCGTTTCCGCGGACCACAGGCGAACCCCCCGTTCGAGAACCCCGGACGGCCCTTGGTTAAGGGGCGTCCACGTAACCCAACAGCTTCGGCCGGCGGCCCAGCACGTAGCTCACCGTCCGCCCCAGCGCCTGGCGGACCTCGCGCTTCTCGGCCCCCAGCGCCGCCGCGTCCCCGGCGTCCAGGCGCTTCAAGGCCGCCCACGCCGGCAGGCTCAACGCCTGGTGGTCGCGGACCTGGCCCAGGCAGGCCTGGCAAACCACGCCGCCCGCCGCCGGGCTGTAGCCGACGCGGGCACCCCCCAGCGGCGACCCGTCGCACGCCGCGCAGACTTCGAGTTGCGGGCGATAGCCTAGCTCCCGCAGCCACACAAGCTCAAACGCCGTGACCCCGGCCAGCCGGTCCGTCGCCGCGTCGCCGAGGGCGCGCAGCAGCGCCAGCGTCGCGTCGAACAGCACCGGGTGCGGGTCGTAGTCCTGCGTCGCGTCGAGCAGTTCGGCGAGGTAGTAGCCGACGTACAGCGCCGGCAGGTCGGCCCGCAGGTGCGCGAAGCGTTCCGCCACCGACGCCTCGGTCAGCAGGTCGAGGCCGCCGGACTTGCGAATGAAGTTGACGTGGCACACGGTGAGCAGGTCGAAGGCGTTGTCGAAGTTGGAGCGCAGCCGCCGGCCGCCCTTGGCGATCGCGCGGAGCTTGCCGAACTCGCGCGTCCAGAGCGTGGCGATCTTGCTCGTCTCGCTGAAGTCGGTGCCGCGGATGACCAGGGCCGTGGCGCGCTCGAAGTTCGACATCGCATTCCCATCGGGGGGCGGGGTACGCACCTACAATAGCTGTCATCGACCATCCACCGGGGCGTGCGGAATGCTTTCGATCGCGGACTTGCGCAAGAACTACACCCAGGGCGGGCTTTCCGAAGACGAGGCCGGCGACGACCCCGTCGAACTCTTTCAGGCGTGGTTCCTCGCCGCGGCCGAGGCGGGGCTGCCCGAGCCGAACGCCATGACGGTTGCCACCGCCACTGCGGACGGCAAGCCGTCGGCCCGCGTCGTCTTGCTCAAGGGCTTCGACGAGCGCGGGTTCGTGTTCTACTCCAACTACGACAGCCGCAAGGGCGCGGAACTCGCGGCCAACCCGCAGGCCGCGCTGGTGTTCTTGTGGCACGAGTTCGAGCGGCAAATCCGCGTCGAGGGCCGCGTCGAGCGGGTGAGTGAGGCCGAGTCCGACGAGTACTTTCACGTCCGCCCGCTCGGCAGTCGGCTGGGGGCGTGGGCGTCGGGGCAGAGCGAGGTCATCCCGTCGCGCGAGTTCCTGGAGGCGCGCTACGCCGACCTGGCGGCGAAGTACGCGCACAAAGAAGTCCCCCGGCCGCCGCACTGGGGCGGCTACCGCGTCGTCCCCGACGCGGTCGAGTTCTGGCAGGGTCGGCCGAGTCGCCTGCACGACCGCGTCCGCTTCCGCCGCGCGGCCGAAGGCTGGCAACGCGAGCGCCTTTCGCCCTAAGATGGTTCGCAACCACCCCGAGGATTGCCCGTGAAACTGTCCGCCATGCTGTTCGCCCTCGCCACCTGCGTCGGGTGCGTTTACGCCGACGACAAACCCAAGGAGCCGAAATTGGCCAGCCCGCTCGACTACAAGATGAAGGACATCAACGACAAGGAAGTGGACCTCGCCCAGTACAAGGGCAAGGTCGTCCTGTTCGTCAACGTCGCCAGCCAGTGCGGCTACACGACGCAGTACAAAGGCCTCCAAGAACTGTCCGAGGCGTACAAGGACAAGGGTCTGGTTGTGATCGGCGTCCCGGCCAACGAGTTCGGCAAGCAGGAGCCGGGGACGAACGCCGACATCGCCAAGTTCTGCTCGACGAAGTACAACGTGACCTTCCCGATGATGGCCAAGGTTGTCGTCAAGGGGGCCGACAAGGTTCCGCTGTACCAGTACCTGACCGGCAAGGACAGCAACCCCGACTACGCCGGCGAGGTCGGCTGGAACTTCGAGAAGTTCCTCGTCGGCAAGGCCGGTAAAGTCGTCGGCCGCTACAAGTCCGGCGTCGAGCCGATGTCGGACGAACTCGTCGGGGCGATCAAGAAGGAACTGGAAGCGAAGTAGTTGGTTCAAAATTTTGCCGCGGAGACGCAGGGTCGCGGAGAAAACCAAAACTTGAATTTGGT
>JANXTD010000703.1 GCA_025352585.1 Fimbriiglobus sp. | reverse complement strand
CCGCGGCGACGCCGGCAAGCCGCGGCGTGAGGAGCCTCGGCGCGACCTGCGCGGCGGCACCGGCGGCGGCGGCCCGCTGATCCAGATGCCGAGCAAGCCGGAGTAATTCGGCTCCTGTCTGACACCCCGACGGCCGGCCGGCACTTCCGGCCGGCCGTCGGGCATTTCCGGGCCACCACTTCGGCAAGTCCCCTGCGTATCATGCCCCCATGAACCTGGACGACACCCTGCCGCGGCTCGCCGACGACCCGGCGCTCGACCTCGACTTCGTCGAGTTGGCGCTGGCCGTGGCCGCCGACGAGTACCCCGGCCTGCCGGTCGCCGACTCCCTCGCCCGCCTCGACGCCTTGGCCGACGAACTGTCGCCGCGGCTCGTCGGCTCGTTGGAGGGCCGCGTCGCCGAGTTGTCGAACTTCCTCTTCGAGGAGCAGGGCTTCACCGGCAACGCGACCAACTACTACGACGCCCGCAACAGCTACCTCAACGACGTGCTCGACCGCAAGCTCGGCATCCCACTGACACTCTCGCTGGTGGCGATGGCGGTCGGTCGGCGCTGCGGGCTGACCATCGAGGGCGTGGGGTTGCCGGGGCACTTCATCGCGCGGGCGGTGGGGTCGTCCGACGACATCCTGTTCGACCCGTACCACGGCGGGCAGTTCCTCGACCGCGACTCGTGCTCGATGCTGGTCACGACCGTCACCGGCCAGCCGTACACGGTGACCGACGACTCGCTGGAGGCCACCCTGCCCGGCTGCTTCGCCCTGCGGATGCTGACCAACTTGAAGGGGACGTACCTACGCCAGGAAGACTACCCGCGCGCCGCCCGGACCGTCCGCCGGCTGGCGCAACTGCTGCCGGGCGACCCGAGTCAGCGGCGCGACCTGGGGGTCTGCCTGTTCCACGCCGACCAGCCGGGCGCGGCGATCGACCACCTCGAGGCGTACCTGCGCAGCGACCCGGCCGACGGCGAAGTCGTCGCGGCGTTCCTCAAGCAGGCGCAGCGGCACCTGGCGAACTGGAACTGACGCCCGCCGCTCGCCGCGCCTGCGGCGGACCATAAATCATCTCCCTGCCCCACTTCGCCTGGAGACTCCGATGCCTTTCGACCTCCCCGCCGTCCAGGCCGCGCTTCGTGAGCAGTCGCTCGACGGCTGGCTGCTCTACGACTTCCGCGGCCTCAACGTCCTCGCGGCGCGGGTCGCCGGGACGCTCGACCGCCACCAGACGCGGCGCTGGGCGTACTTCGTCCCCGCGACCGGCGAGCCGCGCAAGCTCGCGCACCGCATCGAGCCGATGTCGCTCGACCACCTGCCGGGGGCGTCGAAGACCCTCTACTTGAGCTGGCAGGAGTTCGAGGCCGGCATCGGTAGCATCCTCGGCGGGGCCAAGCGGGTGGCGATGGAGTACAGCCCGCGCAACGGCAACATGTACATGTCCCGCGTCGATGCCGGGACGGTCGAACTCGTGCGGTCGTTCGGCGCGGAGGTCGTCGGCTCCGGCGACCTGATCCAGCAGTTCGAGGCGGTCTGGTCGCCGGCCCAGTGGGCGCTGCACCAGGAGGCGGCCGGTTTCACCGACGCGGCATACGGCGTGGCCTGGTCGTTCATCGCCGACGAGATTTCGCGCCACGGCCACACCACCGAGTGCGCCGTGCAGGCCCGCATCCTGAAGCACTTCGCGGACAACGGCCTGGTGACCGACCACGCCCCGATCGTCGGCGTCGGCCCGCACAGCGGCGACCCGCACTTCGCCCCGAACCCCGCCTTCGACAGCCGCGTCGAGCCGGGGAGTTACATCCTCATCGACCTGTGGGCCAAGATGGACAAGCCCGACGCGGTCTACTCCGACCTGACCCGCGTCGGCTACGTCGGCGAGCAAGTCCCCGCGAAGATCCAGGAGGTCTTCGAGGTCGTGATCGCGGCGCGGGACGCCGGGATCGACTGCGTCGAGCGGGCGTTTGCCAAGGGCGTGCCGCTGCAGGGCTGGCAGGTCGATGCCGCGACGCGGGGGGTCATCGAGCGCGCCGGCTACGGCGAGTTCTTCACGCACCGCACCGGCCACAACATCGGGCGCGAGACGCACGGCAACGGCTGCCACATGGACGGCCTCGAGACGCGCGAGGAGCGCAGCGTGATGCGGCGGACCTGCTTCAGCATCGAGCCGGGCATCTACCTCCCGGAGTTCGGCGTCCGCAGCGAAATCGACGTCTACATCGACGAGTCCGGCGGCGTCCACGTTACTGGCGGGCCGCTGCAAACGCAGATCCGCCGCGTCGTGGTGTGAGCAGAGGGTTCCGGCCCTAGTAGAGCCGGGGAACCGAGGACTTGGGGAGCCTGGGAATCTTTGCCGATCACTCCGGCCCTTCCGTTTGCGTGGACTCTACCCGATCTGCCTCATGTTCGGCGTCCGGTCGTGCCGACTGTAACCCCTAGAGCAGTCCGTGCGCCTCACTTGGGTGCCGCAGTCTTGGGGGGATGCCATGCGTAAGAAGATTCTGGGGTCGATTGCGGCGTTCGCGGCGGGGGCGGCCTCGGCACTCGGCCAGGGGCCGGGCTTGCCGCCGCCCATGCCGATCGGCCCCGGCGGCAGCGCCGGGATGCCCAGCGCGATGGAGGCGATGCCCAACGGCCCCGGCATGCCGGCCCAGGGCATGGGCATGGGCGGACCCGGCATGGGCATGGGCATGGGGATGGGCGGCCCCGGCGGCGGCTACGGCGACCCCAGTGGCGGGATGGGCGGGCCGCCCGGCGGCGGGATGCCCGGCTACCCCGCCGGCACGCACGGCCAACAGTCGTGGACGCCGCCGTTCACCGACCCGCAGGGGATCAACTCCCGGCTCGCCCCCCGCGCCTGGGTCACCTTCGACTACCTGCTCGGCTTCGTGAAGTCGCAGAACGCCGCCTTCCCGTTCGTCACCACCAGCGCCCCGCTCGCCGGCGGCGTCTTGGGCAACACCAGCACCTACGTGCTGTACGCCCAGGGCGACCTCGGGCTGAGCTCGCTCAACGGGGCCCGCATCAGCGGCGGCTTCTGGACCGACGAGGCCCGCCGCTACGGCTACTACATGAGCGGCTTCTTCACGGAGTTCAAGAGCCGCACCTTCGAGACCTCCTCGGACGCCAGCGGCCAGCCGCTGTTGGCCCGGCCGTTCGTCAACGCCGCCACCGGCAACCCCGACGTGCTGCTGGTGTCGTTCCCGACCTACCTGTCTGGCAACGTCCGGGTCAGCAACGGCACGCAGGTCTACGGCATTGAGGGCGGGCCGATGGTCAACCTGTACCGCAGTTGCCCCGAAGACATGTGCCTCTGGAACCTCAACCTCGTGACCGGCTTCCGCTACCTCGACATCCGCGAGGAGCTGCACATTGACCAGAGCAGCACGCTCGTCGGCAACTCGACGGCGGCCTTCGACGGCAAGCTCTACGGGGCGGGCGCGGTCATCGGCCTCAGCGACCGCTTCGACACCTATAACCGCTTCTACGGCGGCCAACTCGGCCTGAACACCGAGGTGCGGCTGAACAACTGGTTCCTCAACGCCACCGGTAAGGTCGCCATCGGCGTGGTCAACCAGCGCATGGACATCAGCGGCACGAGCACCTTGCAAAGCCCCGGCAGCCCGAACTTCTCGGTGATCCAGGCCGGCCTCTACGCCAACTCGACCAACAACGGCCGCTACAGCCAGGACAAGTTCGGCGTCGTCCCCGAGGTCGGCGTGAACCTCGGCTACTCGTTCCGCAGCTGGCTGACGGCGAGCGTCGGCTACAACTTCCTGTACCTGAACAGCGTGGTGCGGCCGAGCGAGCAGTACAGCACGACGATCAACCCGTCGGTCGTGCCGCTGAGCGCCGGCTACGGGGCGAACAACGGCGTGGTGACCCCGAACCCCGCCGGCAACACGACCGACTTCTTCTTCCAGAGCATCAACTTCACGATCGCCGTGCGGTACTAACCGAGGCGACGAGGCGAGCAGCTCTTGTTAGCCGGACGCGCAAGCGACGGGAGCAAAAGTCGTTGACAAGGTTGGTGGGGAACGACTCAACAGTCAAGACCCATCAGCACTGTCAACGACCTTTGCTCCCGTCGCTTGCGCGTCCGGCTAACAAGAGTCGCCTGCGGCGGAGCTACAGACGCCTTTCGGTCACTTCGCCGCGGCGGTTACCACGAGCGACACCTTCGACTCGGCCGTCAGCGGGAACTTGTCGTGGACGGTGCCGGTCACCGTCACCGGCAGGTTCGGCAAGCCGCCCGGCTTGTAGTCTTTCGCCACCGTCACGACCAACTTCACCTCGTCCGCCTTCGCCGCGATCACCCCGTCGGCGACCGTCACGCCCTTGGTCTCCTTCGGCAACGTCACGCTGACCTTCAACTCGCCGGCGAAGTCGTTGAGCCGCTCGACGCGGACGGTCACCTCGCCGGTCGCGCCGGCCTTGATGCCGCCGGCGGGCGGGGTCACCGTCACCTTCACGAGGGCCGCCGGCAGCACGGTCACCGACAGCGGCGGGGCGTAGGCGGCGACGGCGGCGACCGTCTTCTTGTCCTTCTGTGTCGGGTCGCGCAGGAAGTTCACCGCCGTCTCGCCGCGCAGGCTGACCGTGTACAGCCCCGGCGGCGTGTTCGGCTTCACGTCGAGCGTCACGACGACTTCGGCCTTGTCCTTGGCGACGGTCAGCGGCTGGTCGTTGTTCATCGTCACCCCGGCGTTGTTGGCCTTCGTCTGCGTCGCCTCGGCGAGAATCGCCACCGGGTTCTCGCGCGCGCCTTCGCCCTGCCACAGGACTTTGAGCGGCAGCGTCAGCTTGTCGCCGGGCTTGAGGAAGATCGGCCCGGTCGGCTTCTCGTCCACATCCTTGCCGTCCTTGCCCTTCGTCTTGACGACGGCCCCGGCGAGGTCGGTCGTCAGCCGCAGTGGCGACTTGGTGCCGCGCGTGACGAGCAGCAACTGCTGGTCGAGGCGCGTAATCGTCGGCGTGTTCTGTTGGCCCGGCACGCCCCAGACGATCGAC
>JANXTD010000688.1 GCA_025352585.1 Fimbriiglobus sp. | reverse complement strand
ATCCGACACGGCGGCCACGCGGGGCGAGGGCGACCCGGCCGGGCGCGGGGCCTGCACCCACGGCCGGCGACTGCCCGCCCCGGCCGACCACAGGGCGGCGACGGGTGCGGGATGTGTCGGCCCGGCCCGGCCGCGACGCCGGCGGCGCCGACCAGGCGAATCGACGGGGCACGGCCGGCCGGCACCCGAGCCCTGACCGGCCCCCGTTCGCTAGCCGGTACCCACCCGGACGCCGCGGCCCTGCCCGCCGCCCCACACCGCGGCACCGACTAGTCCTTCAGCCGTAGTTGGTACCATAGCCCCACCAGGGAGTTACGGCGAGGGCGAGTCATGGCCGGGAGCCCGACGACGCAGGACGTGGTGCGGTTGGCCGCGGCGGCCGACGCTGTCGGGGTGCGGATCGGCCGGCACTTCGCCCGTAGCGAGCCGCGGCGGCGGGCGGGCGAGTACGTGCGGGGCCTCCTGGGCAACTCGCGGCGGAGGGACGGCTGGCGGGTTGCCCAGGCGCATCACGGCGGCATGCCGCTCGCTACAGCTGCGTCGGGCCGCACGGTCACACCGGCCGCGGGCACGCCCCCGGCGGGGCGGCTCACGTCATTTCGACCGGCGGCGCTGGGTCCGGCAGGTCGTCCGGCGGGCCGATCAGGGTGACCATCCGGCGGAACTTCCCGGTTCCGGCGTCGGCCGCCAGACGCGGCACCACCTCGAACTTGACCTCCAACTCGTCGCCGAACCCGGCCAGCGCGAGCCGCTCGGCCAGGCGGGTGCGGGCCCCGTCCGCGTCCAGTGCCGCGCCGGACAGGAGCTCGAACCGCACGACGACGCGGTTGCGGCCGAGTTGCGTCGCCTGCCACTCGCGGGCGTCCCGCAGGTACTCGAAGGCGTGCTGGAACGGGTACGCCGACAGCGCCCGGTAGCCGGCCCGAGACCGCACCCAGAACACGTCGCCGCCCCGCCCGCCGATGCGGTCGATCCGCGGCAACCGGCTCCCGCACCCGCACGGCACGGTGGCCACCGCTGATCCTCCCCACGAATGGTGGACAGCGGGAAAGCGGTGTAGACTCTAACCAACAAGAGGCTCACCGATGGAAGCGAAGCGCAAGGTCTACACGCCGGAGTTCAAGCTCCAGGCCGTCCAGATGGTCACCGACCAGAAGCTGTCCGTGGCCGAGGCCGCCCGGCGGCTGGGCCTCCCCGAGAACCGACTCCGCGAGTGGGCGAAGCTCGCCCGGGCCAAGGGGGCCGACGCCTTCCCCGGGTCGGGCCACCAGACCCCCGCCGAGGAGGAACTCCGCCGCCTGCGCGCGGACGTCAAGCGACTCGAGATGGAGCGCGACATCCTGAAAAAAGCGACGGCGTTCTTCGCCGCCCTGTCGAAGTGATCTTCGCCTGGGTCGAGGAACGCCGGACCGAGTACCCGGTGGCGATGATGTGCCGCGTGTTGGGCGTGTCCCGGTCCGGGTTCTACGCCCGGCCCGGGCGACCGGTCAGCGCGGCGGCGACCCGGCGGGCCGAGTTGGTCGCCCGGATCGGCGAGGTGCACGCCGAGGTGAAGGCCCGGTACGGCAGCCCGCGGGTGCACGCCGAGTTGAACGCCCGCGGGGTCGCCTGTTGCGTGAACGCGGTGGCGAAACTCATGCGGGCGAACGGGATCCGGGCCAAGTCGGCGAGGCGGTTCGTCCGCACGACGGACTCGCGGCACGGCCTGCCGGTGGCCGGGAACGTGCTCGCCCGCGACTTCGCGCCGGCCGCCCCGGACGTGGCCTGGGCGACGGACTTCACGTACGTGCCGACGCTCGAGGGGTGGCTGTTCCTGGCGGTCGTGGTGGACCTGTTCAGCCGGCGGATCGTGGGGTGGGCGATGGCCGCGACGATGACGAGCCGGCTGGTCGTGGACGCGCTGGGCATGGCCGTCGCGCGTCGGCGTCCGCGGCCGGGACTGGTGGCGCACTCGGACCGGGGGAGCCAGTACGCCAGTGACCACTACCGATCGGAGTTGAGCCGGTCGGGCATGACGTGCAGCATGAGTGGCGTCGGCCAGTGCTGGGACGACGCGGTGGTCGAGAGCACGTTCGGGAGCCTGAAGCGGGAGCTCGTCCACCACGAGCAGTACGCGACCCGGGCGGAGGCGAGGGCGAGCTTGTTCGAGTATGTCGAGGTGTTTTACAACCGCGTCCGCCGACACTCGACGCTAGGGTACGTTGCCCCGGCCGAATACGAGCGGACGCACAACCCGAACCACCGCTCTTAACCTGTCCACAATCCGTGGGGAAGATCAGTCAGCCCGCCGACTGCGTCCGACCTGCGCCTCACCCGCACGTTCGCCCCGCCGGCCGCCGACCCGGTGCCCCTGTTCGAGTTGACCGGCTTCCGGGCGGCGTTCCCCGCCGTCGAACACCTCGAACAACTCGCGGCCGCGGCCCACCACTTCACCCAAGACTCGGAGACTGGGCCGCAACTGCTGCGGCGGGCAGCCCGGCTGTCCGGGCGGGTGCTGGCGTTCACGCATGACACCGTCCGCGTCGCCCGGCCGCCGTCCGGCACCGGTCGGCCAATCCGCCCGGCCGGTGCCGGGCGGCGGCCGGGGGCCGACTGCTGGGTGGTCCGTCGCCGCCCTGCCGGCGCGGAGACGCCCGAGGGTCTGAACCGCCGCTACGTGGGCTGGGAGACGCTCACCGACCTGGGCGTCCGCGTCGGGGAGGTTGTGACACTCCCGCCCGGCTCGGCCTACCCCGGCCCGCTGCGCGTCGCCCGCCGGGTGGTCCGGTTCGACGCCGCATGCCCGGACGCCGGTCTGACCACCCGCTTACAGTTGCGGCCGACCGGTGGGGTGCCGCTGGTCCGCGGCGGCGGCACGGTGCGCGTGGTGGGGGGGGAGGTGATGCACGTGACCGACGCCCGGCGGCTCGGGCGCGTCGGGGTGCGCTTCCCGTGGATGGCCTCCGGGTGCGTGATGGCCGAGGTGGCCCAGCCGTCCACCGCGGCGTTCGCGGTCCCGCGGGTCGGCGACCGCGTCGCGGTGCTCCTGCGGCCGCGGTCGGTCGCCCCGCCGCTCCTGCTCGGCGCGACCTTCACCCCCGGCCGGCCGGCGGCGACCGACCCGGCCAGGCCGCCGATAACCGCCCGGCGCGGCAGACGAGGCGTTTTAAGCGTCATGGTGGCTCTCCGGAGCTGCAACGCCCGCCAGCAGGGACGCGGCGGGCGGATCGAGGAACAGGACGGCGCGGGGATGCCGTTGCAGGATGGACGCGGGGTGCATGGGCGTGACCGGCCCCTCCACCGCCGCCCGGACAGCGGCGGCCTTGCGTTGGTCGGGCACCGAAAGCACGACCAGCTGGCTGCGCATGATCTGCGGTACGCTCATAGAGATCGCCTGCCTAGGCACGTCATCCAGCGTGGGAAACCAGCCCTCGCCGAGCTGCTGCCGTCGGCATGCCTCGTCCAGCGTAACTACGATGTAGGATTCATTGGCGCCGAAGTCGGCAGGCGGGTCGTTGAAGGCCAGGTGGCAGTTCTCGCCGATGCCGGCAAAACAAACGTCAATGTCGTGCCCGGCGATCAGGCCACCCAGGCGGCGCGCTTCCGCCGCAAGGTCCGGGCTGTCGCCTACGACCGGCACGAAGCGCG
>JANXTD010000588.1 GCA_025352585.1 Fimbriiglobus sp. | reverse complement strand
CCGTCAGGACCGCGTCGAGCACCTTGTCGAGCCGCGTCGGCGGCTTGCGGCCGGCGACGGTCGCCTGCTCGTCGCTGACCTGCGTCACGCTCGGCGACACGTCGAGCAGAATGACGACCCGCGACCGCTTCTCCGACAGCTCCCAATACTGCACCGCCGGCAGCAAGAACGCGACGGCGAGCAGCAGGTAAACGCCGGTCCGCAGCAGCCCCAGCGGCACGGCCCAGCCCCGCGCCGTGCGCGAGTCGCGGGCGTACATCGCCAGCACGAACCCCAGCACGAACCCCAGGCCGCCGAGGGTCAGCAGCAGCCAGGCTGCGTTGGCCCACTCGCCGACGACCATGCCGGGGAACGCGAACGCGGTGACCGCCGCGGCCACCCCCGCCCCACGCAACACGCCCGCCGGCACCGCCCAGAAGCCGACCCGCCGCCAGTCGGCGCGGGCCAGCAGCGCCACCAATCCCACGGCGACGATAGCGAACAGCGCGAGCGGCCAGACACTCGACACCAAGTCGAGCGGCAGCGGCTCGCCGAGGCGGCGCAGGATGAAGTTCGATTCGGTCGTGTCAGTCGGGGTCGTCACGCGGTTTGGCACCAGTCCGGGGTTCGAGGTCAGGCCGCCGTCGGCACGTCAACGGCGCTGTTGAAGCTCAACTTCATCGACAAATACTGCTCCGCGAGCAGCAGCCCGCCGAGGATCAGCACCAGCCACAGGCTCTCCGAGAGGTCGCCCTTCTTGTTACGCAGGGCTTTCGCCCACTCGGCGTCGTCGGCCGAGTGCAGTTGCGCCCCGCGGGCCGTCAGCACCACGTCGTCGCGGGCGGCCCGGCGCAAGTCGCCCTCCCGTGCGGCGTCGAGGTTCACCGCGAAGCCGCGGTACTCGGGGGCCTCGCCGCCCTCGGGGCTGTTCGCCGCCTGCGGCTTCAGCCCCGTCAGCGAGAACAGGTACGCGCCGGGCGTCTTGGCGTCGGCGAAGTTCAGCACCAGCCGGTCGCCGACCGCCGTCGTCACCTGCTCCTTGAGGTCGATGCGCGGGGCGGGGTTGGGGTCGTTGGCGGCCCCCGGCGTCGGCGTGTGCGTCACGAACGCCCGGCCGACCCCCGGCTTGTAACGCTGGGCGTCCAGTGACAGCACGATGTCACGCCCCAGGGTGCGGTTCTCGGTCGCCCCGGCCCCGGAGAGGTAGTTCGCCATCTCCTTCATGATCGGGGCGAACGACGCGCTGCCCGGCTTCTCCGACGGCCAGTCGGTCCACGTCTCGCCAGCCGTCGTGGTCACCACCGTCACCCGCCCGCGGCCGTAGTCCTTCGCCAGGTAGAACGGGTCGCCGAACTTCACCGCGTCGCGCAGCCGCACCGCTTCCCGCCGCAAGTCGGCGTGCTTCGGCGTCGCCCAGAACTCGCGCAGCAGCGCCTCGCCGGCGTCGCCGGAGCCGCGCTGGTCGGCGAGCAGGTCGTCCAGCGAGCCGGCCAGGCGGTACAGCGGCTCGGAGGACACCGCCTGCCGCCGCAAGTCGTCGCGGGCCTTCGTGAGAAGCTCCTTGAACTTCAGGTTCTCGGCATCGTCGGCCGGCAGGGCGTCGGCGACCTTGCGCGTCGCCGCCTCGTAGTCGGCCATCGACTGCTCGTTGGGCATGCAGTACAGTTCCGTCAGGCTACGGTCGTCGCGCTGCCGGCCGAGCCGCTGCACGGGCCAGTAGCGCTTGATCGAGATGAAGCCGAACACGCGCTCAAGCTGCTCCGCGTCCTTGACCGGCTCGCCGCGCTCGTCGGTGTACAGCCCCGCGAGTGCCGGATGGCTGCGGTACGCCGGATCACGCACGAGCAGTTTCTTCTGCGAGATGCGGAAGCGCCGCGCCTGCAACTCGTCCTCGGTCAACTCGACGCTCGGCTGTTCCTTGATCGGCACGGGGAACAGGCCCGCGCCGTCGCGGTACAGGTCGCGGTTGTAGTCGGCCGGCCGCACGTCCGGCCCCAGGAAGAAGCCGACGCCGCCGCCGTTCTTGGCGTACCCCTCGACATTCTTCGCCGCGACTTCGTTCAGCGCCGGCACGTTCAGGATCATCACGAAGGCGAACTTCGCCAGGTCGAGTTTTTCGAGATCGACCAGCGTGCCGTTGACCCAACTGTAGCCGCCGAGGACGGCCGAGAAAACGGGCCGCAGGTAGAAGCCGTCGCCGTCCTTCGAGTCGCGGGCGTTGGGCCGGCCCTCGACGACGAGAATCGGCAGGCGGTCGCGCACCTCGACGACGGCGTGCCGGACGTTGTCGGCCGTCAGCCCGCCCGGCTCCGGGGTTTCGAGCGTCACCGAGACGAGGCTGAAGCGGTCGAGCGGCTTGTCGTCGCTGCCCAGGCGGTCGAACGGGATCTCGAACTTGACCGCCCGCTCCTGGAACCCCGGCAGCGTCTCGACGGTGACCGACCGGCCCTTGTTCTCGTCGCCGTTGACCTTCACCGCGAAGCGCAGCCCCTTCAACTCCGCGGCCCCGTAGTTCTTGACGCGCATCGTAAATTCGAGCGGGTCGTACCGCGCCACGGTCAGCTTCGCCGGCTGCAACTCGGTAATCGCGAGGTTGTCGTGGGCGAGCGGCGCGCGGCGGTCGTCCTTCTTGCGGAACGGGTGCGCGACATCGACGAGGTTCACTTTGACCTTCGCCGCCGCCAGTTCGGACGCGACTTCCTTGAGGCCGTCTGCCCCCTCGGACCAGTCGCCGGCGCGGAAGTCACTCACCACATGGACGACCTTG
>JANXTD010000573.1 GCA_025352585.1 Fimbriiglobus sp. | reverse complement strand
GCGTGCCGCTCGCACTCGGGGAAGAAGCCGTCGACCAGCACGCGCTCCACGTCGGCCCGCGGCAGGTCGTAGCGCACCGTGCCGCCCACGACCGAGCGGCCCTTGCCGAGTACGGTGACCGGGGCGCTTTCGAGCGTCGGGTCGCTCAGGAGTTGCTCCTTGGCCGAGCGTGCCGCGTACGTCAACTGCGCCATCTGGTTGGCGTCGAGCTTCGTCCCGGCCTTCGCGAGCCCCGCCGCGGCCGTGTGGGCGACCGCCAGGTCCATGTTGTCGCCGCCGAGTAAGAGGTGGTCGCCGACGGCCAGGCGGGTGAGGGCCAGGTTGCCGGCCTCTTCGCCGACTTCGATGAGCGTGAAATCGGTCGTGCCGCCGCCCACGTCGGCCACCAACACGAGGTCGCCGACGGCGACGCTGTCGCGCCACTTGTCGCCGAGGTTGTCGAGCCAGGCGTAGAACGCCGCCTGCGGCTCCTCGAGCATCGTGACGTGCTCCAGCCCGGCCGCGCGGGCCGCCTCGACGGTCAGGTCGCGGGCGGCGGCGTCGAAGGAGGCCGGCACGGTCAGGATCACGTCTTGCAGTTCGAGCCGGTTCTCGGGGACGGCCTGCGCCATGGCGAAGTTCCACGCCTCGACGAGGTGCTTCAAGTAGCGCGTGCAGGCGTCGAGCGGCGAGACGCGGCGGTCGGTGTCGCCGGCGCGGAAGGGCAGGATCGCCGCCTTGCGGTCCACGCCGGGGTGGCACAGCCACGACTTGGCGCTCGCCACCAGCCGCGTCGGCACGCGCGCCCCGAAGGCGCGGGCGAACTCGCCGGCGGCGTGGTCGCGCTCGGCGTCCCACGGCAATTTCAGCGCCCCGGCCGGCTGCTCTCCCGGCCCCGGCAGGTACAGGAACGACGGCAACAGTTCGCGGGCCTCGACCGACCCCGCCGCGACGACTTGGGGGATTGCCAGCGGCACGACCCGCGGGGCCTCGCCGCTGCCGGCGTCCGCGTAGGCGAGCGCGCAGTTGGTGGTGCCGAGGTCGATGCCGACGACGAAGCGCGGGGTCATGGGGGTGCCGGGGGCAAGGGTACGGGTCGCGGGTCGGCGGCGGGACGAATCCCCGCCGCCGCGTAGTTTATCGGGAGCAGTGCCCTCCCAGAAGAAGTCTTTCCCCCGCCCAAGGCCCCGCATGACCCCGAGTGTCCCCCGAAGTGCCCAGTCCGCCGGGGCGCGGCTGGCCGTCGTCGGGCTGGTGGTCTTCCTCGCCAACGCCGGCCTGCTGGTGCTGCAACTCGTGGCCGGCCGGCTGCTCGCCCCGTTCGTCGGCTCGTCGCTCGAGACCTGGACGGCCGTCATCGGCGCGTTCCTGACCGGCATCGCCCTGGGCAACGGCGTCGGCGGCCGGCTCACCCGGCGCACCGCGTCGCCGACCGGCCTGGCGGGCGTGTTGCTCGCCGGGGCGGTCGCGGCGCTCTGGATGGTCGCGCTGCCGGAGTTGCTGCGGGCGACCGGGTTGCACCGCGGCTTGCCGTTGGGCTTGCGCGTGCCGGTGCTGGCGGCGGCGCTGTGTCTGCCGGCGGGGTTCACGCTGAGCCTGCTGACGCCCGCCGCGGTCCGCCTGGGCGTGCCGGACGTGCGCCGCGCCGGCCGCGTCGCCGGGCTGGTGTTCGCGCTCGGCACGCTCGGCTGCCTGGCAGGCAACTACGCCACGGGGTTCGTGCTGGTGCCGCACTTCGCCGTCAACGCCATCGTCGCCGTGACCGCCGGCCTCCTCGCCGCGACGGCCGTCGTCGCCCGCCTCGGCCTGTCGCCACTGGGTGCCGTCGCGGTGTCACCCGGTGACAAGTTACTGTCAGTCGGTGACAACAAGCCGTCACTGTACGCCCTGGCGGTGTCCGCGCGGCTGCCGACGCCGCGGGCGTGCGCGATCGTGTTCGCGTGCAGCTTCGCGGGGATGGCGCTCGAACTCTCGGCGGCGCGGCTGCTGGCGCAGGTCGTCGGCGTGTCGCTCGACACCTGGACCGGGGTCATCGGCGTCATGCTGGCCGGCACCGCCGCGGGCAACGCGCTCGGCGGCCTGCTCGCCGACGCCCGGACGCGGCCCGGCGGCGCGTCCGGCCGCGGCCGCCTGGCGTACTGCCTCGTCGCCGCCGCGATCGGGGTCGCCGCCGTTCTCGTGCTGTTCGCCGTGCTGATTCGCGTCGCCCCACTCGAGACGGTGCCGCTGATCCCGCGCGTGCTGCTCTGGACCTTCGCCCTGTTCTTCCTGCCGATGCTGGCCCTCGGCACGGTCAGCCCGCAGGTGGTGAAGCTCGCCGTGACCGACGCCGACGGCGCGGGGGCGACGGCCGGCCGCGTCTACGCCTGGTCCACGGCCGGGGCCATCGCCGGCACCTTCGCCACCGGCTACGTCCTGATCTCGGGCCTCGGCATGTTCCGCACGATCCTGCTCGTCGCCCTGGTGCCCGGCTTCCTCACGGTGCTGCTGGTGCGCATCCACGAAACGCGCGCGTTGCTCTACGGCCTCAGCGTCGTCCTCGGCGGCGTGGCGACCGGCGTGGCGACCGTCGGCGACTACCTGCCGGGGATCGCCCGCGAGACGAACTACTACACCATCCGCGTCGAGGACTCCACGCTGCCGACCGGCGAGGTCGTGAAGTCGCTGCGGCTCGACCGGCTGCTGCACTCGTGCGTCAAGTTGGACGACCCGACCTTCCTGCACTACCAACACGAGGCGACGCAACTCGACTTCATCCGCCGCGCCGCCAGTACCGACCCCGCCGGCACGCGGCTGCTGGTCATCGGCGGCGGCGGCTACACCCTGCCGCGCTGCGTGGCGACCCTGTTGCCGGGCGTGGCCATCGACGTGGTGGAGATCGACCCCGGCGTCACCCGCGTCGCCTATGAGCGGCTGGGCCTCGACCCGGCGTTGCCGATCGCGACCTACAACCAGGACGGCCGGCAGTTCCTCGAAGACCGCCCCGCCGGCCAGCGTTACGCCGTGGTGACGCTCGACGCGGTCAACGACTTCGCGGTGCCGTCGCACCTGCTGACGCGCGAGTGCAACGAGGCGGTGAAGCGGTCGCTCACACCCGACGGCGTCTACTTGGTCACGGTGATCGACCGCCTCGAGCGCGGCCGCCTCTGGAAGGCCGTCGTCCAGACCCTGCGCGAGTCGTTCGCCCACGTCGAGGTGCTCAGCGCCGACGCCGACTACGACCCCGCGGAGCGGCACGTCTACAGCCTCTACGCCTCCGCGAGGCCGCTCGACGTGAGCACCTTGAGCGCGACGCGGGTGGTGCCACGCGCCGAAGTCGAGCGCATGCTGGGGAGCGAGCGCGTCATCCTGACCGACCAGTACGCGCCGGTCGATCACATGATGTCGGGCGTCTTCCGGGGCAAGGAGTAAGGCCCCTCGGGAGCGGGGCCTCGGGCGCGGCGGCCCCGCCCTACCCCGCCCAGGCCAGCCGGCGGCACCAGTCGGCGAGTTCCGCCGCCGCCGCCCGCGCCGCTTGCTCCGCCTCGATGACCGTCACCGCGCGGAAGCGCACGCCGTCGCCGGGGCGGAGTTGCGCCAGGCGGTCGAGGTCGGCGCGGACGACGTGGGCCGGCCGCGGGTAGCCGCCGATGGTCTGGCCGTCCACGCCCAGCACGATCGGCGCGCCGTCGTTGGCGACCTGCACCGCCCCCGCCGCGACCGGCTCGCTGGCCATCTCCGAGGCCCGCCGACCCGCCCCGCGTGGCAGCGGGTCGCCGAGCAGCCGCACGCCCATGCGGTTACTCGCCGCCGCGACCGTGAAGCGACGCGCCTCCAACGCCCCCGGCTCGAACCAGTCGGCTTGCGCGCCGGGCAGGACGCGCAACGTCACGTCGCCCGGCGGGCGCAGCGACACGAACGGCAACGCCCGGCCGGCCGCCGTCGAGGGTTCGCAATCGAGCAGGTCGCCGGCCCGCAGAAGTTCGGGCGCGGAGCGGAAGCCGCCGGACACGGCCAAGGTGCCGCGCACGCCGGCCGGGGTGCCGAGGATGCGCAACGTCTCGCCGCGTCGCAGCGTGAAGGTCGTCCCGGCGGTCGGCGGCGCGCGGCCGGCCACGGCGAGTTCAAAGGGCGCGCCGAACACGACGCAGGCCGTCGGGGCGTCGGCGGTCAGCGTCGGCCCGGCCAGCGTGACTTCGAGCGTGACGGCCTCGGGCCGGTTGCCGAGCAGGGCGTTGGCGAGCGTGTGGGCGGCGCGGTCGGCGGCCCCGCCGGCCGGCACGCCGAGGGCGCGCCGGCCGGGCCGGCCCAGGCCCACCGGCAGCGAGAACAGCCCCGGCGACTCGACGCGCAGGCTCACGCCTCGCCGCCCACTTCCCCCAGGTCGCCCTCTTCGATCGCGTTGAGTTCCTCGAGAGCCGCCAGGAAGGCGTCACTCGGCGACACGTCGGCGCGCTCGTCGGTCAGCGTGACCGGCAGCCGCTCCCAGACGCCGCCGCGGACCCAGAAGACCTCGTCGCAGATGGGGTAGGCGTCCTCCGCGTAGCTCTTCTGGGTGAGCACCTTCAACAGCGGCAAGCCCGGCAAACTCGCGCGCGTCACCGGCAGGGCGAACAGCCAGTCGCGGGCCGGGATCGCCACCAGCCAGCCGGCGGGACTCGGCTCGCCGATCTCCTCAAGGACCAGCGCCCGCGCGGCGTCGTACGAGTCGCCGGCGTGGCCGCCGAGCATCCCGGTTTCTTCGTGAAAAGTGCCGAGCCAGTCGTCGGGCGTGGCGTCGCGCAGGTTGGCGATACCGACGGCGAGCCAGTCGTCGGCGCTCTCACCCGAGGCCTCGACCATGCCCTGCGTCACGTAGGTCATGTACTCGTCCGAGTCGATGACGAGGTTGACCGCCAGCGGCGTGCCCGCCAGCAGCCGCTGCCACGGGTTGGCCGGCTCCGCCAGGGCGAACGGCACGCCGAGGCGGACCCGCACCCGGCCGCGCACGGCGTCGAGGGAGTCGGGCGGGGCGTTCTCCGCGCTCGTCGAGGTCGCCAACACCCCGAGGAAGTGGCGGACCATCGCCGGCCACTCCTCGCGGCCGGCCGACTTGGCGCGGCGGTAGAGGTTCGCCAGGCCGAGGTAGCGCGACTCGCCGGCGGCGGTGACGCAATCGACCCCGGCGGCGTGCCAGGCCTTGGGCGTGAGGTCGTGGGCGAGCAGTTCGCGGGCGACGGCCGCCCGGAAGCCGCCGGGCAGCATCGGCTCGCCGCCGCTCTTGGGTCGCTCGAAGTCCATGTGACTACCGGGTGTCGGGTGTCGGGTGTCGGGTGTCGGGTGTCGGGTGTCGGGCACGACGATTTTAGCCGCGGAGACGCGGAGTGCGCGGAGAAGACCGAAACTCGAATTCGG
>JANXTD010000386.1 GCA_025352585.1 Fimbriiglobus sp. | reverse complement strand
CCAAGTCCGGCAGTTACGACGCCACGAAGGCTTCGATCACGGCGTGGGTCGGCGGCTTCGTCGTGTTCGTTTGCCACGAGCTGTACCGCAAGGAGGGTCGGGAGCCGCGGCACCGGCCCGACTTCGACCTCGACCTCGCCGAGGTCGCCCCCGCGCGGCCGTCGCCCGAGGACGCCGTCGCCGAGTGGCGGCAGATGTTCGAGACGTGCCTGGAAAGCCTGAGCCACGCCGACCGCGACATCCTGGACCTCGCCCACATCAAGTGCTGGGGGCACGAGCGCATCGCCAGCCACTACGGCATCTCGAACGCCGCCGTGCGGAAGCGTGCCAGCCGGGCGATGTTCAACGTGAAACGGGTCGCCAACTCTCTGCGAACGGGGGGCCAGTCATGACGCCGCAAGACCGCCGCCTCTGGATCGACCTGACCGCCGCCGAGTACCTCGACGCCCTCGAACGGGAGGACTTCGCCGCACAGGACCGCTTGTGGCAACTCGCCGCGACCGACGCCGACCTCGAAGCCGCCTTCCACGAGACGCACGACGCGCTGATCGAAGAGGCCCAAGCCGCCGCGGTGGACCCGACGATCGACGCCGTCCGCGCCGCGGTGCTGAAGCACCTCCCCGGCGTCGAACTCGACGCGCCGACCGGCCCCGTCACCGTCGCGATGGTCGCCCGCGAACTCTTCGAGCGCCCGCCCGGTCGGCTGACCCCCGAGGCCGCGCAACTCAACGAGCGGCTGAAGGCGGCCGCGGCGGAGTTGCCGAGTGACATCGGGCTGACACCCCTCACGCAGTGGCTCGAAGCGAACTTCGGGACGGCTCCGTCGGGGTACGCGAAGGCGTTCCGCGACGTGGCGTTCCGGCTCCGCATGCGGATCAACTCGGACCTCGAAGTGCAGGTCGCCGCCCGCCGGGCCTCGCCGCCACCGAAGAACGGCGGGCCGCGATGACTTCCGCGACGCCTCAGTTCCGCGAAGTCGCCGGCCGCCCCGGACTGGCCCCCGACCAGGCCGTGCGCGGGCCGGTGCCGCTGAACCGCTACTTCGACGACCTGGGCTACATGCACGCCGCCCTGCCGGGCCTCACGACCGGCAGCGTCGCCGCGTACCTCGTGCAGTTCGGCTACGTCAGCGGGCCGGACAACGTCGAGGGCCTGTGGGGCGGCACCGACGCGCTCGCCGGGCTGCTGTTCCGCGCCGGCAACGTCGCCATCGCCTTCGTCAACGCCTCGGACATCCTCGCCCGCCGCCGCTTCACCGCGGCCCACGAACTCGGCCACGCCGTGCTGCACCGCGAGTCGATGGGGGCGACGCTCCTCGACGCGACTATCGAAGAGGCCGACGGGGTGCTCGGCCCGATGGAGGCCGAGGCCAACCGCTTCGCCGCGGAGTTGCTGATGCCCGAGGTCGTGCTGCGGGCGCGGGCCGACGAGCTGCGCGCCGCCCACGGCTGCTGCCCCCGCGTCGTGCTGGGCTATCGGCTCGCGTCGGAGTTACGGGTCAGCCGCGAGGCCATCGGCTACCGCTTGAAGAACTTGGGGGTGGGCGATGGCGAGTGACCGCCGCGGCGTGCGCGACTTCTTCGCCAACTACCGGGCCGGCCCCGTCGGCCCGACGCCGCCGCAACCGCTGATTCCACTCGACGACAAAGACGAGTCCGCCAAGACGGTGGTCGATCGGGGCGTCGAGCGCCCCGAGGGCGAGTGGGGGCCGCTGTGCGTCCCGGAGCAGCCGGCCCGCGACGGCGAGTTCCCCGTGCGCTACATCGACGGCTCGCAGGCGACGATGCCGGTGGTCTGCATCCGCACCCGCGACGGCCACCCCGTGCCGCTGCTGCTCGGCGAGGTCGGCGGCGTCGCCCTGCGGCTCGTCGGCCGTGGCTTCGAGCGCGAGTTCGTCGCCGTGGAGCGCGTGCTGTCGTTCGTTGCCGACGCCTTCCCGTGGGAGGACATCGAGCCGTTCGCCACGGACCTGCTGAACTCGCCGGAGCTAACGCTACGCTTCCTGCCGGCCAACACGCCCGACGGGCCGCACAACCCGTTCGACTACGAGGTCATGCGGACGCAGGCGTACAGCCGCATCCTCCAGGAGATGGCAACCCTCGAACGCCTGGCACTCCGGGCCGGCAACGGCGCGGCGACCCTCGTCGATGGCCCGCTGCACCGCCTCACCGGGGCACCCCGGCCGGGCGCGGCGCTGCTGGTCGGCGTGGTCAAGTCGCAGGCGAAGAACTACCTGCACGACCAGGGCTGGACGACTCTGCTCGACCTGAAGCCGGGCCAGCGCACGCCGGCGTTCAAGATCGACACGGCGGGCAACCTGCCGGTCGCGTCGTGGTTCCTCAAGCTCGCCGGCGGGCCGCGGCTCGCGCCGAACTGGGGGTACGTCCGCGTCGAAATCCCGTGGGGCCAGTACGCCGAGCGCGGCCCCGACCCGGTCGGCTTCGTCCACCGCCTGTCGCGCTGGCTGATCGACGCCCGCTGCCGCACCGACAGCTACGCCCGGATGCCGGTGTCGCTCGACCCGATCGTGCGGGCCGAGGACGCGCTGAAGCCGCTGTTCACGCCGCTGCCGCTACTCGCGACGAGGCTCTACCGCTCCGCCGGGCT
>JANXTD010000541.1 GCA_025352585.1 Fimbriiglobus sp. | reverse complement strand
CGCGACCGACGTTGACGCGCCTAAGCCGCCCGCGTCACGGCCGCCGGCTTGACGGCGTTCGAGTTGAACAGTAGCGGCATCAGCACGAGCATCGTGATGGCCCCGAAGACCGCCGCGAGCAGCAGCGACAGGCCGACGCGGAAGTTCAGCAGCGGCCAGAAGGCGACGAGCCACAGCGCGAAGTGCATGGCATTGATGATGAGCACGACGATGAGGCCGGCGTAGCTGAAGGTCTCGACGACGCGCAGGTTCTGGTCGCTGATGGTGCCGGTGCCCGACTCGGCTTTGAAGAACACCGGGTCGCCGGACGCCTTGACGCCGGCGTAGGTGAAGTCTTTCACGTCGGCGAGGTACTTGACCGGCTTGCCGTCGCGCGGCACCACGAGGGCCGTGGTGATGTAGTCGGAGGTGTTGCGGCGGAACGGCTTCAGGCCGTCCTTCTCGACGAAGGCCTTGCCGTCCACGCTGAGCGCGTACGGGACCGTCTCCTCCTTGTACTGCCCGCCCGACTTGAGACTCAGCCGCCGCACCGCCTGGAACTCGTCGATCGTCGACTGGGCGGTCGAGTTGGCCTCGTGCATGGCCCCGTACTTGTCCTTGTGCGAGGCGCGGGTGTTGGCGAAAGTCCACGCCGTGAGGAAGACCGCCGTCAGCAGCGCGGCGACCAGCGACCGCAGCGGCAACTGCCCGGCCGGCTGGTTGTAGAAGAGCCGCTGCAAGGTCAGCGACAGGCCCAGAAAGACCGCCGTGAGGCCGACGAGCAGGGCGAGAAACGTCACGACGAGGGGCATCGGGCGGCCTCACGGTTGCGGGGAGATGCGGCTATCCTATGCGGCCCGGCGGGCGGGGGCCGCGTCGTCGTCCGGCCAGTCCTCGAAGCGCACCGCCACCAGCCGACTGACGCCGCTCTCCTGCATCGTCACGCCGTGCAACACGTCCGCCCGCGCCATCGTCCGCTTCTTGTGCGTGATGACGATGAACTGCGTGTTGCCGCTGTACTCGCGCAGCAGGTCGGCGAGGCGGGCGGTGTTGGCCTCGTCCATCGCCGCGTCGATCTCGTCGAGGAGACAAAACGGGCTAGGCTTGCTGCGGAAGATCGCCAGCAGCAGCGCCGCCGCGGTCAAGGCCCGCTCGCCGCCGCTCAGCAGCGAGAGGCTTTGGGCCTGCTTGCCGGGGGGGTGGGCGGTGATCTCGATGCCGCTCTCCAGGACGTCCGACTCGTCGTCGAGTACGATGTCGGCCTGGCCGCCGCCGAAGACCTTGCGGAACAGCTCCTGGAAGTGCTGCCGCACCACGGTGAGCATGTCCGTGAAGAGCTTGCGGCTCTCGGTGTTGATCTCGTCGATGATCGCCTGCAACGCCTTGCGGCCCTGGCTCAAGTCGTCGAACTGCGCCCTCAAGTCGCCCTCGCGCTTGTCGAGCGCGGCGAGTTCGGCGATCGACTCGACGTTGACGCTGCCGAGTTTGACGATCTTCCGCCTCAACTCGTCAATCTCTTCGGCCGGGTCGTCGGGCAGCGCGACCGGGGCCTCGTCGGCCGCGATTTGCCGGAGGTCCACAGCGAAGTCTTCGCGCAGCCGGGCGACGATCGCGTCGCGGCGGTTGAGCAAGTCGCGCACGGCCAGCTCGCGGGCGTGGGCCGCTTTTTGTTGCTCCTGCGTCGCCGCGCGCGACTCCTTGAGCGCGGCCTGGAGTTTCGCGCGAGACGCCTGCACGAGGTCGCGGCGGGCGTTCAACTCGCGCACGACCTGCGTCCGCGCGTCCTTGTCGGCGTGGTGCGTCGCGGCCTGCCCGGTCGCGCGCAGCACGGCCAGGGTCGTCTCGACGGCGCGCTGTCGGGTCGCGCGTTGGTCGCCGGCGAGAGTCGCGGCATCGGTGCGGCGCTGGCGGGCCTCGGCGTCGAGTTCGGCCTTCTTCTTACGAAGCCCGGCCAACTGCTCCGTGACGCGGCTCACGGCGACCTGCGCGGCGGTGTGGTCCTGCGACTGCCGCTCCCGCTCGCGCTCGGCGTCGGCGGCCGCCCGAAGCAGCCCGTCGTGCCGCGCGTTGACGGCCTGTACCTCGCCCGTCGCCGCGGCCGCTTCGAGTTGCAGGCGCGTGAACGCCGCGCGGACGCGACCGGCCTCGGCCTCGGCGACGCGCGTCTCGGCGGCCAGCAGTTCGAGCCGCTCGGCGAGTTGCCGTTGCGTCTGGCGCTGCTCCAGGATGCGCTCGCGCAGGGTGCCCGCCTCGCCGCTCAGGGTCGCGAGTTCGCGCCCCATGCCGCCGATGTCGGCGCTCAGCCGCTCCGACTCGTGACGCAAACTCAACTGAGCCGCCTCGCGGCCGGCAATCGCCTCTTCGAGGGCGTGCAGCTTGCCGCGCAGTTCGCGCAACTCGGACTTGCGCGACAGGATGCCGGCGTCGGCCTGCGTCGGGCCGACGGTGACGGTGCCGTCGGCGTCGCACAGCTCGCCGCGCAGGGTGACGAAGCGGCAGCCGGGGTGCCACGCGGCGTGGCGGAGGGCGTCGGCCAGCGTCTCGACGAGGAAAGTGCGGCCGAGCAGTTGCGCCGCGAGTCCGGGGCAGTCGCTCTGCACCAGCGCCGCCAGCGGCAGCGGCGGCGGCCTCTCGCCGGCACCCGGCAGCGACGCGGCCGGCGACTCGGCTTGCAGCGGCAGGAAGCTGACGCGGCCGGGCAGGTCGTCGAGGGCGACTTGCAGCGCCGCGGCGTCGAAGCCGGCGGCGGCGACGAAGCGTTGGGCCACGTCGCCCAGCGCGATATCGACGAGCGCGGCGATGTCGCGCGGCGCACCCAGCAGGTCGCCGACGAGGCCGACGACGGCGGGCGACAACACCGCGTCGCCGGCGTCGAGGCGTGCGAGCACGGCCCGGACGCCGGCCCCGAAGCCCTCGCGGCTCGCCTCCCAGCCTTCGAGAATTTCCGCCCGCGCCCGCAAGCCGCTGCGCTCCTCGCGCAGTCGCTCCAACTCGTGTTGGGCGGCGACGATCTTCGCGGCCAGTGCGTCGCGCTCCGCGGTCACGAGTTTCAGGCGCGCCTGGGTGGTGGCGTGCCGCTCGCGCAGGTCGCTGTCGCTCTGCGACAGGCCGTCGAGCAACTGCTGCAACTCGCCGTGCCGGGTGCGCGTCTGGGTCGCCTCGGCGGCCTTGCGGGCCAGGTCGCGTTCGAGGCGGTCGAGGTGCCCGCGGGCGCTGTCGCACTCGCTAGTGGCGCGCGCCTCGCGGCCGACGGCGTCGAACTGCCGCTCGCGCTCGACCTGGAGGTCGCGCTGGAGGTCGGCGAGCCGGGCGACGGTCGTCGCCTGCGTCGCCGCGATGCCGGTGGCGCGCTGCGTCTCCACCGCGGCCAACTTCGTCGCGGTCGCCAGTTCGGCGTCGTGCCGCACGCCGTCGCGCTCGGCATGGCGTGTCCGCCGACCCAACGTCGCCCGCTGGGTGCCGAGTCGCAACGCCTCGGCGTCGAGCAGTTCGAGGCGGTCGCGGCCCGCCTTCGCCGCGGCGTCGAGGGTGACGATCGCCTCCCGCGTCGCGGCGAGCTGGGCCGACTGCGTCCGCAACGCCTCGCCGGTGCGCGTCACCTCCCAGTCGAGCCGCTTCAGGTCGGCCTCGCCGGCGGCGCTGTCGCCGGAGTTGGCCGCCACGAGTTCGCGCAAGCCGGCGAGTGCCGCGTTCTCGGCGTCGAGTTCGAGGCTCAGCCGGGCGAAGTCGCGGCGGCCGACGCCGACGCGTAATGTCTTTTGCGCGGCGTGGTATTCGACGTACTTCTCGGCCTTCGACGCCTGCAACCGCAGCGTCCGGAGTTGCTTGTCGAGTTCCTGCAAGATGTCGTGGACGCGGATCAGGTCGCCATCGACGCGGTCGAGCTTGCGCAGCGTCTCGAGCTTCTTCGCCTTGAAGCGGCTGATGCCGGCGGCCTCTTCGAAGATCAGCCGGCGGTCCTTGGCCGACGACGTGAGCAAGGCATCGACGCGGCCCTGCTCGATGACGCTGTACGCCCCGTGGCCCGCGCCGCTGCCGAGGAACACGTCCTTGATGTCCTTCAAGCGGACTTCGTGGCCGTTGAGCAGGTACTCTCCGCGGCCGTCGCGGTAGACGCGCCGGGTGACTTGCACTTCGTCGGCGGGGTGGTCGAGGTGGTGGAGGGCGTTGTCGAAGGTCATCGAGACCTCGGCCATGCCGAGGCTCTTGCGCGTCGAGGAGCCGTTGAAGATGACGTCGGTCATCTCGGCCCCACGCAGCGCCTTGGCCGACTGCTCGCCGAGCAGCCATCGCACGGCGTCGACGATATTGCTCTTGCCGCTGCCGTTGGGGCCGACGACGGCGGTGACGCCCGGCGCGAAGTCGAAGCGCGTCCGGTCGGCGAACGACTTGAAGCCGAGGAGTTCGAGGCGCTTGAGCATGGCGGGCCGCCGGCTGTTACTTGTCGCTGAGCGGCTCGGGCAGCGGGGCGACGCGGCGCGGGCCGAACAGCTTGCCCGGCTCGCGGTTCAAGGCCGGGGCGTCGAACGCCTTCGGCTGGGCCTTCACCGAGTCGGCCTCGCTCGGCAGGTCGTAGCTCGCCGGCATCACGCCGCTGGCGTTGCCGCCGCGGGCGATCTCGAGGTCGGCCTTCTTCAGCTCCGGGTCGGCCCGCGACAGCGTCGCCAGTTGCGCCACGCCCAGCGAGCGCGGGGCGTTGTTGAACAGCACGGCCGTCGTCACGACCTCGGCCTTCTGCGCCCGGCGGACGAATTCGACGACCTCGGCGAACGTCGCCCCGGAGTCGCCGAGTTGCTTGACGACCGCCGCCACGTCCGTCAGGCAGGTCGCGTTGACCGTCGCCGGCTCGCCTTCCTTGTCGGTGCCGACGCGGCTGACCGTGACCGTCGGCTCGCCCTCCCTGGCCGACACGGTGAAGTTGTTGCCCAGCGGGAACGAGAACGGCGTGCGCAGCGGGTTGTGCGTGCCGAAGACCACGACCTCGCTGCGGCGGTCGGTGCTGACGTGGACCAGCCCCTCGGTCTCCGGGGCGACGTGGAAGACCTGGAAGCTGCCGCTGACCGTGCGGTTGCGCACCGCCTCGTGCTTGGCGTCCACGAGCCGCAGGGCGACGAAGGCCCCGTAGCGCAGTTGCGGGTCGGGGTTGCGCGTCAACTCGGCGAGCTGGTCGAGGCAGACCGCGTCGTCGAGCGACGCCAGCGCGGTGAGGCACTGCGTCCGCAAGGCCGGGTGCTTGGCCGCGAGGTCACCGAGGTCCTTGGCACCGTCGGCGTGGCCGAGGTACGCCAGGCTCTCGGCGGCGGCGAAGCGGACCCACGGGGAGTCGGACTGCAAGCCGACGCGCAACGCCTGCCGGCTATCGACGCCCAGGGCCTCGAGCTTGATCGCCGCGGTCACGGCGAGTTCGGGCCGCAGTAAGTCGTTCTCGAGCTGCTTGCGGTACGGGCTTTCGGAGCTGACCGGGTTCAGCGGCACCTGCCGGGCGACGAGCAGGAATCGCGTGTGGTTGAGCCGGTAGGTCGGCGGCACGAAGCTCACCACCAGCGGCTTGCCCTGCACCTTGGCCTCGGCGAGTTTGGTGACGCGGTCGCCCGGCGAGGGGAAGACGGCGTTGAGCCGCTCCGCAATCACCATCGCTAGCCGCGGCTGCGGGCTGCTCTCGTTGAGGAGGAAGTAGTACGGCCGGTCGAGCTGGCACTTGACGCCCTCCCAGACGCGGGCCGACTTGGGGCCTTCGCCGGCGTCGGCGGTGAGCTTGGCGGTGCCGTCGTAGCCGGCGGTGAGCGGCCCCTCGGCGCTGGCCATCTTGTTGCCGCTGAGCAGGGTCCCTTCGGGGGCGGCCGGGACCGCGCCGACCGGCACGCCGGAGCCTTGCAGCGCCTCGCGGGCGCTGCCGGCGAGTTCGTAGTTCTGCAAGTCGGTCGGGGCCAGCAGCCCGTCGGCGAGGCTCACGGTGCGGCTGGAAGTGGGCAGCGACACCGCGGCGTCGAGCCGGTCGCCGATTCGCGCCCCGGCCGGGATCATGGCACTCACGAGCACCAGCGAGAACTGCTTCGAGGGGTCTTCGAGGATGTCCTTGGGGTTGCCACGTT
>JANXTD010000384.1 GCA_025352585.1 Fimbriiglobus sp. | reverse complement strand
GCCGTCGGGGCCGGCGACCGTGGCGACGAACCGCACCGGCCGGGCGTTCGGGCCGGCGACACTGACGCGGTACTCGTTGGGCGCGCCGACGACGGCCGTCGCCGGGCCTTCGATTTCGAGCGTGAACGGCGACGCGCTGCGGTCCTTGGCGGCGCGGCCCTCGGCGGCCATCCAGTCCTCGGCGGCGCGGTCGTGGTTGGCGCGGGCGGTTATGGCGGCGGTCGCCAGGCCGGCGCGGGCCGTCGCCACTTCGCCGGCGAGGCGGTCCGAGTCGCGGCGCGCGGCGTCGAGCTTGGCGAACGAGTCGTCCACGGCGGCGCGGAACCAGGCGGTGGCGGCGAGGTCGCGCAGGCCGGGGCCGCCCAGCGCCGCCCCGGCCAGCAGCAGGCTCGCGGCGACGGCCCAGCGCAAGCTGGTCTCGCGCACGGTGCGCGGCTCGCGGGCGCGCGGCTCGGCGACGGACTTGGGCGCGGGCGGCGTGAAGGTGACGGTCGGGTGCGAAGTCTTCGAGGCGCTGGCGATCAGCCCGACGGCCTTGTCCTGGGCGGCGCGGCACTCGGCGCAGTCGCGCAGGTGGGTCGCCATCGGCCAGGCGTCGTCGGCGTCGAGCAGCCCGTAGGCGTGGTCGAGGAGTCGGTCGCGGTAGGTCTCGCACGTCGTCGTCATCGCAACTCCCCGGTCCCCACACTTGCCCCGCCGCATGCCGCCTCGCCACCCGCTCTTAGGGCGGCGGCGGGGGGTCCGGGTTCAGCGCCCGGCGTAGCTTCTGTAAGGCCGCCCGCATCTGCGTCTTGATCGTGCCGACCGGCGTGCCGCGGGCCTCGGCGATCTGCTCGTACGTCAACTCGCCGTTCTGCCGCAAGAGGAACACTTCCTGCTCCTCAGGGCGCAACTCCGCCAGCGCCGACCGCAAGCGGGCCAGCGTCTCCTGGTCTTCGAGCGCCAGGCCGGGGGCGAGGTCGCGCGTCGAGAGCATGATCTCCTCGGCGAGTAGCGGCTTGACCCGGCGGCTCCAGGCGCTGCGCTGCGTGTCCCGCGCGGTGTTCATCGCCACGCGGAACACCCAGGCGCGCAAATTTTGGATGTCCGGGACGCTCTCGCGCGTCCGCCAGCACTTCAGGAACGCCTCCTGGGCCGCCTCTTGGGCGTCGTCGGCGTTGCCCAACAGGTAGACCAGCGTGGACATCAACTCGTCGCGGATGTCGCGGAACATCGCGGTGAGCGCGTGCTCCGCGCCGCCGCGGTCCCCTGGCCCGCCCGGATCGCCTGGCAAGTCTGTCCCCACGTCTCTCCTCATGGGGCCACCCCACCAACACGACGACGCACGCCCCGCGGCGGATTGGCGAATCGCCCGTGAGAACGCCCCGGCCCCGGTACGTGCATGGTACGGACGGCGCGGGGGTGTGGCGGGCGCGGGCGCACCGCCGGCAATTCTGACGCCGGCGGGTGGACCTTGGCGCGGGACGTGCTGATAATGCGGCCATGCCCACCCCGCTCGCCCCGCGCTTCGCCCTGAGCCTCCGCGACCGCCGCCCGGAGTTGATGGACGACCCCGCCCTCGACCCCGCCGCGCACCGCCACGCCCTGGCCGGCCTGGCGCGGCTCAACCGCGTCTCGCGCAGTGCCGCCGCCGTCTGGCCCGCGATCCGCCGTCTCGCCGCCGCGACGCCCGGCCGGTCGCTTAAGCTGCTCGACGTGGCGACCGGCAGCGGCGACGTGCTGCTCGACCTCGTCCACAAGGCCCGCCACGCGGGGGTGTCCTTGGACGCCGCCGGCTGCGACCTCAGCCCCGTTGCCGTGGCCGCGGCGACCGAGGCGGCGACGGCGAGCGGCCTGCCGGCGAAGTTCTTCCAGGCCAACGTGCTGGGCGACCCGCTGCCCAGGGGCTACGACGCCATCGTCTGCTCGCTGTTCCTGCACCACCTCGACGACGGCGACGCCACGAAGCTGTTCCGGCGGATGGTGGCAGCCGGGCCGCGGCTGGTCGTCGTCAACGACCTGGCCCGCTCGGCGTTCAACTTCGCCGTCGTCTGGGTCGCCTCGCGGGCCTTCTCGCGCTCCCACGTCGTCCGCACCGACGGACCGCTCTCGGTGCGCGCCGCCTTCACCCCGGCCGAGCTGCTGACGCTGGCGCACGACGGCGGCCTCGACGGGGCGACCGTCGCGCCACGCTTCCCCGGCCGCATGATCCTCGAATGGCGGGCGTCTTGACCGCGGCGGTGTGGGACGTGGCGGTCGTCGGCGCGGGGCCGGCCGGCGCGGTCACGGCCTACGCGGCGGCCCGGCGTGGCCTGTCGGTGATCCTGCTCGACAAGGCGACCTTCCCGCGCCGCAAGGTCTGCGGCTGCTGCCTGAACGCCCACGCCCTGTCAGCCCTCGCCGCCGTCGGCCTCGGCGACCTGCCGCACAAACTCGGGGCGGTGCCGCTGACCCGCGTCGCGCTGGCCGCGAAGGGCCGCACGGCAACGCTGCCGCAAGTCGGCTCCGTGAGTTTGTCGCGGGACGCCTTCGACGGGGCGCTGATCCGCGCGGCGACCGACGCCGGGGCAAACTTTCGCCAGGGGGTCGCCGTCAAACTCGGGGGGCGCGACGCCGGCGTCTGGCACCTCGACGCCGGCGGGCCGGTGCGGGCGCGACAACTCGTCGATGCCAGCGGGCTGAACGGTCGGCTGCTCAACCCCGACCCGGTCGTGTCGCCGACGGCGCGACTCGGGGCCGGCACCGTGATCGATTACCCTGCGGGTGACTACGCGCGGGGCACGATTTATCTGGGCGCGGGCCGCGGCGGTTACGTCGGGCTGGTGCGGCTCGAGGACGGCCGGCTCGACGTGGCGGCCGCCTTCGACGCGGCCCACGTCCGGGCGTCCGGCTCACTCGCCGCCGCCGCCGACGCCGTGTTGCGTGAGGCGGGGATGCCGACCCTGCCGTTGAATGCTCCCTGGAAGGGCACGCCGCCGCTGACGCGCCGCAGCCAGCAGATCGCCGGGCCGGGCTGGTTCGCGGTGGGCGACGCGGCGGGCTACATCGAGCCGTTTACCGGCGAGGGGATGGCGTGGGCCGTCGCCGGGGCCGCCAGCCTCGCCCCACTGTTGGCCCTCCCCGACGGCGAGGCGGTCGCCGCCGCCTGGCGCGGGGCGTACCGTAAGCACGTCGTAGCGCGGCAGTATCCCTGCCGGGCGATCGCGGCGGTCTTGCGGGCCCCGCGGCTTTGCGGCGTCGTGGTTCAGGTTTTGCAGGGGTGGCCGGCCGCGGCGGGGCCGGTGGTGCGTCAACTGAACCGTCCACTCACTGCCTCGCTCCGGGGAATTTGATGCCGCTGACGATTCTGGGCCTGGGGACTGCGGTGCCGCCCCCCGTCACCCGCCAGGCCGACGCCCTGACCGCCGCCCGCCTCCTGAGCGACCCCGCCGTCGCCGGGGCCGCCTGGCTCGGCCCCGTCTACGAGCGCTCCGGCGTGAAGACCCGGCACCAAGTCTTGGGCGAGGAGTTCGTCGCCGACATGGTCAACGGCACGCGCACCTCCGGCTCGCCGTACCTCCCCGGCCCCGACAGCCGCGGCCCGCGCACCGCCTGCCGCATGGCGCTGTACGCCCAGCACGCCCCGGCGCTCGCCCTCCAAGCCGCCCACCGCGCCCTCGACGCCTCCGGAGTCGCCCCGGCCAAGGTCACCCACCTCGTCACCGTGTCGTGTACCGGCTTCGTCGCCCCCGGCGTGGACCTGATCTTGTCGAAGGAACTCGGCCTGTCGCCGAACGTCGAGCGGCTGCACGTCGGGTACATGGGCTGCCACGGCGCGATTAACGGCCTGCGCGCCGCCCACGCCATCGCGCAGAACCCGGACGCCGTCGTGCTCGTGGCCTGCGTCGAGCTGTGCAGCATCCACTACTACACCGGCCCCGAGTCCGACAAGGTCGTCGCCAACGCCCTGTTCGCCGACGGCGCGGCCGCCGTCGTCGGCGTCGGCCGCGCCATCGGGAAGGCCCCGGCGGTCACCGCGACCGGGTCGTGCGTCTTGCCCGACTCCGGCGGCGACATGGGGTGGACGATCGGCGACCACGGCTTCGAGATGACCCTGTCGCAACGCATCGCGCCGATGATCGCGGCGCACCTGCGGCCGTGGCTGACGACGTGGCTGGCGAAGTCCGGGCTCACCCCGGAGGGCGTGAAGCACTGGGCGATTCACCCCGGCGGCCCGCGCATCCTCTCGGGCGTCCAGGAGACGCTGAACCTGACGCCGGAGCAGATGGCCCCGTCGCGCGGCATCCTCGCCGACTACGGCAACATGTCGTCGCCGACGGTGCTGTTCATTCTGGAGCGCCTGTACCAGCAGGCCGCGACCGGCCCGACGGTGCTGATCGCGTTCGGCCCCGGCCTCGTGGCCGAGGCGGCGCTGATCGAGTGACCAGTCACTTTTTCGCCGCCTTCAGCGTCGTCAACTCGGCGTCGGCCACGTCCCACATGTAGTGGCCGATCTTGTACTTCTCGACCGCGGCCGTCAGGTGCTCGGTGCGCTTGGCGTCGTCGCCGGCCGACTCGTAGTGGAGTGCGACGTACAGGTTGGCGTAGAAGCGGGCCTCCTTGCCGGCCTCGGTGTCGGGCTTCAACTTGTCGGCGGCGGCCAGCACGTCGGCCGGTTGCAGTTGGCCGGCGAAGAGCTTCTGCACCTCGGCCATCGGCACGCGCGGGTCGCGGGTCACGGCGATGAGTTGCGCCCGCGCCTTCTCCTTGCCGGCGACCTTGGCGTTGCACAGGTAGTGCCAGGCGGCGTTCTCCACGTCCTCGGGGTTGGCCTTGCGGTGCGTCTCGAACTGCGCCACGCCCTCGGCGAATTTGCCGGCGTAGTACAGGGCGATGCCGCGCCGCCAGTGCTCCGGGGCGAGTTCCGGCCGGAGGGCGAGCACTGCGTCGAAGTCGGCCACGGCCTCGGCGTACTTGCCCGACTTCAGCAGCGCGTCGCCGCGGCGGTCGAGGGCGCTGACGTTCTTCGGCTCGATCGCCAGCGCCGCCGTGAACGCCGCGACCGCCCCCGCCTGGTCGCGCGACTGCCCGGACGCGAGGCCCAGCAGCATGCGCGGCTCGAGGCGCTTCGGCTCCGCGGCGGCGGCGAGCTTCGCCTGCTCGATCGCCGCCTTGAAGTCGTCCTTGCGGTACGCCTCCTCGGCCTTGCGGAGCGGGTCGTCTTGCGCCCGGCCGGCGTTCGGGGTGAGGGCACACATCGTGAGCGCGAGGGCCGCGACGGCCAGCGAGAGTTTGGGGGCCACGGCCACCCTCCGGGTTGCGAAGTCGGGGAATCCGCGGCCCGCGCCGCGGTGCCCACTATAATCGCTGAATCGTGGATCGCGGCACGCATTCCGGGCGGAGCAAGACGTGGACAAGCAGGGCATCGTGCGGGTTCTCGGGCCGGCCCTCGCGGCGTCGGCCGTGGTGCTGCTCGTCGGCGTCCTCGTCTACTCCAGCGAGTGGGGCGAGAAGCCCGCGCCGGGCAAGCCGCTCGCCCCCAGCGCCGCCGCCAAGGGTAACCGCGTGGCGGTCGAGCCGGCCGACGCCAACGACGCCGGCATGACCGACGCGATGCCGTCGCCCGACGCCCCGGAGTGGCAGGACGCCGGCAACGGCCTCAAGACCTGGGACGTGAAGGTCGGCACCGTCGAGGGCGCGTGCCCGCCTGGGGCCAGCGTCACCATCCACTACACC
>JANXTD010000510.1 GCA_025352585.1 Fimbriiglobus sp. | reverse complement strand
GTCGCCCATGCCTCAGGAGCTGAGGCATGGGCGACAGGCTACCTCAAACCGGGCGACCGACGCAAAATAATTCACGATCGACGTATTATTAACATCTAAGAACTGGCGACAACGTGACATTCTGTCGGCTGCACTCCAAGCCGCGCCCCGAGACTCGGCGCGGGGAACCCCCGGACGCCCCTGACTACGGTGCGTCCTTGGGTGCCACGCGGTCCGCCTTGGGCAGATCGATCGTCGCCTTCAGCATGGTGCCGCCGTTGGCCGTCGCGCCGCCGGTCGCCAGGTAGTAGCGCTCGCCGACGCGGCCGGCGTCGATCGTCAGCGCCGGGTTGGCGTCGGCCGTGAAGCGGGCTTTGGTGAGCGGCTGCCACTCGCCCTTGAGCGGCTTCACCCAGGCGTCGCCGTAAGTCGCGCGGCGGGCCTGCGTCGCCGAGACCTTGTTGCGGCGGAAGTCCTCGACGAACGAGTAGTAGCCGCTCAGGTTCTTGCCGCCGGTCACCGTCGAGAAAGTAATCAGGTGCGTCCAAGCGGCCGCGGCGGACGGCTTGAAGTAGCCGGCGTACTCGGTGCGGGTGCCGTCGGGCTTCGCCTTCACCAGGAAGCGGTACGGCGTCTCGGGCTTCCAGTCGAAGTCGAGGAACGACTGGCCGCCGCTGCCCTCGCCGCCGAAGCGGCCGATACGCACCTTGTCGTCCTTGTGCAGCACTTTCACGCGGTCCTCGGGCTTCGCGTCCTTGGGGTTGTCGGACGCCGAGTCCCAGACGGAGAAGATCACCACCTTCTTGCCGTCGCCGAGTTCCTGGATGCCGAAGTACCCCTTGTCCCAACCGCAGGCCATGAAGTAGGTGCCGGGCGCGGACTGCGTGACGCTCATCTCGACGGTGAAGGCGGAGCCTACGGGGGCGGGGTAGCTGAGGTGGACCGACCGGCAGGCGAGGCCCGCCAACTTCTCGTCGGCGGGTACGAGGCTTGCTGTGAGCAAGGTGGCGACGCAGGCGAGCGTACACTTGGTCATCGCGGCTCCTGAGAGTGCGGGCGGGGCGGTCGAGTTTGCCGGCTGTCGGCGTTGGGCACCGTCGCGACGCGCGGAATCGGCCGGGCGGCGGCGAGTGTCGGCCCCGCCGAGGGTCGGCGTGCCGATGGAGTGTGAGACTACGCGGAACCCCCCACGGAGGCCACGGCATGGCCCGGACGCTCACGATTGCTTTGACGCTGTTGACGCTGGGCGTCGGCTGCCAGAACTACGACAAGCCGCGCGACCTGCGCGACAAGCCGCGGCCGAACCTGTCGCAGTTCGAGCCGGAGGAGCAGGAGCGCCGCATCCGCGGCCGCTACAGCATCCCGCAGGACGACCGCGCCGTCGGCCCGAAGACGTTCATCGACCGCGGCACGCCGGTCGGGTGGTGACGATTTGTTAGCCCGACGCGCGAGCGAGGGGAGCAAACCCGTGTTGACGACGCGGTTGGGGGGGAGACGAAACCGTCACCACCCGCGGGCATCGTTCACGGGGATTTGTTCCCCTCGCTCGCGCGTCGGGCTGACAAGAGTCGCCTGCGGCGGAGCCGCCGATCACCCCGCAACTTGGCGTCGGGTGTCCGACTCGACCTCGTCGCGGTGCTCCGCGTAGTACCACCACGCCGCGGAGAGTGAGTCGAGAGTCAGGTCCGGGTAGGCTTCGAGGAGTTGGCGGTCGGTCAGCCCGTCACGACGGTAGGCCACGAGGAGCCACACGGGAATCCGGGTGCCGCCCACGCGGGCGATGCCGCCGCACACGTCGGGTGTCTTCTCGATTGTCAGCGTGGCCACGGCACTCCTGCGGTACCCCCTCGGTTGAGCGGGACACTGTACGCCGCCGGCTCGTCACTGACCCACCCGGCTCGCCCAGGGCGAAGACGAGCAGCCCCGCGAGGAGCAGACCCACAGGCGGACTCCGAGTTGCGGCGGCTACGACGCAACCGTTAGACGCGTCGGCCGCTGGACGCGAAAAGGTCCGACGGGGACGCTAAGCAGGCGGCAGATTTGCCTCGCTCGAAATGGGAGATTTTGGGTAGCCCGAGCCGAGCGCGATTGTGGGCGAAGTCAAACCGTGCGTCCGCGGGCGGCTGTCCACCCGCCGGCCGTACACGACCGCATCCCCAACGTGGGGAGTGAGACCGCGGGGCGTCGCGTGAACGGCCGAATTGGCTCGGACGGGGTCGTCGAAAGCATGCCCAAACTGCGCAGCCACTCGGCGACTCGCTGGCCCTCAATGACCACCTCGGGGCGGATCGTGGGCACTTCCCGCACAAGGGCATCGGCGGCGTTGGGGGCCGGTTTCGGGGCGGTCGAGGCAGTCATATGCAGCACCCTGGTACGTGAACCGTCTGGGGGCTTCCCCGTCTGACGCCGTAGTCTACGAGCAGATTGAAGTGTAGGCGAACCGACTCAGCCAGTTCTATGGTTGTCGCCTTGTCGTCGATCCGAATATTGAGATCGCGCTTCAAAACCGCCATCGAAATCGGCCGGCCGTGGGACTTCCATCGGGTGTGATCACTCAGCGCGTGAGCAATTTCGCGGGCACGCCCTTGCTTCATGGCCGCATCGACGGGCAGTTTCCGCGTCTCGGTTTCGGTCCAGTCCTTGAACTTGTACTTCGACAGCCACTCTTCCAACAGGCTTACCGACAACTCTCGAGCCTGCTGATAGGAGTGCAAATCGGCGAGGTCGAGTTTTTGCAGGAGGACGTACTCTGCCGGAGATATTCCCCCCGCCAACGACTTCTTGACCAGTTCGTCGTATTGGACGACGTACGACAGGGCCGGGACGAGCTTGCCGTCCTTCTCAATTTGGGGGTCGATTGGCCCGAGGCACGAAGCGTAGTCCATCCATATTGCGTCCCCGGCCAAGGCGAAGATCGTGCCCGCCGACATCGCACGGTCCGGGATGACGAAGTATAGCTCTTGGAAATGGTGCCGAAGGATCGTGACCATCTGTTCGACGAGTTCGACCACGCCTCCGCCGGTGTCAAGCACGATCGCGACCCGAGCTTTCTTCAACTCCGGCTTCAGCGACTCGACCGCTACGCGGACGCGCCTATCGAGATCCCCAAGAATCGGTCCGACAATGGCGAGCGGCGTGGCGTCGAGCGACTTGCCCACGTCTTTAGCCATGTGATCGAGGGCGTATTCGACACTGTCATTAGCGTTCATTCGGTGTTCGTGCCTCGAAGTCTGCCAATCGCACTGATGACAGACTATGGTTTTTAGCACGCCGACGAAGCCGAACTTCTGAATTCCGCAACGCACTCCGCCGAAAACTTTGCAGCCATCGGCTCACTCCGTGCACGCCCGTCAGCGGCCCGACTCGTCGCCGGGGCCGAGCTGGTCGAGGCGGCGCCAGTCGGGCACGTCCACGTCGCCGATCGGCCGCGCCACCCGGTGGACCACGTAGCGGCCCGACCGGAACGCGATCGGCTGGTCCCACGGGAACGAACCCCGCAGCGACAGCGGCAGCCACGCCGGCAGGCCGTCGGGGTCGCCGCGGGCGTCCGGGGCGTCGTCGAGGCCCGCCCCCCACGTCATCCGCTTCAGGTCGCTCACCACGTAACGCGGAGCGGCGGCCCGCACCTCCGCGGCGATCCGCGGCTGCTGCGAGCGCATCGCCGTGACCGTGCCGAAGTGCAGGTAGCGCGTCGCCGGCTTCAAGTGCATCGACAGGTACAACGGGTGCGGGCTGTCGTGGAAGGCCAGCAACTCGCCGTCCTTCAGCGGCGGCTCGACCCGGCGCAAGTAGCCCTCGACCGCGGCGAGGTCGGTCCAGGTCGGCGAGCAGTGGACGGGGTACTGCCGCAGGCGGTCGCGAAGCTCGGGGCTGCCGGGGCCGAAGCAGTGCGGCCAGGCGGACCACGCGGCGTGGCTGAGCACCCGCGGCACCTCGATGGGGAAGTAGTCCGTCGGCCGCGTGACCTCGCCCAGGCCGGCGGTACACGCCAGCGCCTGCACCGCGAGCGTCAGCCCGCCGGTCAGGCCGACCGGCACGCGGTAGCACGCCGCGACCGCCAAGGCCAGCAGCGTCTCGGGGACGTGGACGTACTCGAGGGCGCGCTGGATCACCAGCGCCTGGAGCATCCAGCTCAGGTAGAGCGCCGCCAGCAGGGCGCGCGGCCGGGCCGCGGGGTCGGGCCGGCGGCCGCGGGCCAGTTGGGACACCGCCATCGGCAGCGTGACGAAGTGGATCAGGCTCCACGGGGCGACGTACTGGAAGGTCGTCGCCAGGCGCTTGGGCAACTCGGCCATTGTGCCGGCGGTGTACTCGGGGTTCCAGACCGTGAACACCTCGACGAACGCCGGCCACGCCCCCGTGGCGACGATCGCGGCCACCCCGGCGACGCCCAGCAGGCTCCCGGCGGCCAGCAGCGGGAGTGTGCCGAGCGCGCGGCCGGGCACCCGGTAGCGCGCCGACGCGGCCCAGACGGCGAACGCCGGGACGACGACGTGCGGCTTGACCCAGACGGCGACCCCCCACAGCAACCCCTCGGCGAAGGGGGCGACGCCGGCCTGGCGCAGCCGGAAGGCCGCGAGCGCCGGCAGCAGCATCCAGACGTCCCGCTGGGCGTGGTCGAACTCCAGCGTGAACGGGTAGTAGAGCGCGACGCCGGCGACGAACCAGGCGCGCGTCGCGGGGCCGCCGCCGGCGTCGCCGACCTGCCGGGTCAGCAGCGCCGCGATGGCGGCGACGACGGCCAGATCGACCGCCCGCACGGCCACGACGCTCTCGCCGAACACCGCCTGGACCGCCGCGAGCGCCCAGACGAAGCCGGGCAAGTTGGTGTCGAAGACGTCGCGGTACAGCACGCCGCCGTCCAGGACGTTCCGCGCGGCGAGCTGGTAAAGCGTCAGGTCGCACCACGGCGCGGACTGGAGGAACAGCGGCACGCCGAGGGCGAGCGCGGCGACCGCCACGGCGACGCCGGCGGCGGTGAACAGGCGGGCGGCCGGCGGGCGCGAGGGGGGGCGGGTCGGCGGGAAGGTGGGCATGGCGTCAGTGTAGCGACGGCCCCGAGTGTCCGCGCCGCCGATCGCCCGGCCCGCGGGCGGATTTGCTTTTGCGGGCGTCGTGGCGAATACTGAGGCTCCTCTGCCGTGCCCGTGTAGCACCCAGCTTTTTTGGCGGACCTACAATCACCTGCTGTGGAGACCTAACCAAAATCATCCGGCGGCTCGCAAGCCCATCCGCGCCCGCAAGGGCGCGACTGTAGTGGGATCCGAAAAACCGGTTTGAGGTTTCCATTTCAACAAGCGGGTTCCCAAAAAGGGTTCTCACGGCACAGGTGGAGGGCTTTGTTTTCCGGGATTCCTGAGGCCGACCCGCGGGGGTCGGGCCGAACGCCGGAAGACGCCCCCCCGCCCGACACTTACGGCGAATCCCGGCCCCCGGCGTTCGGCCCCGAGCGGCGGGCGATTTCCCTTGACCCCCCCGACCCGGCCCCGGCGAGTCGGCGGGCAAGTGCCACGAATCGTGGGCGTTCCGGCCCCGACCCCGGTGACGCCCCGCTGTCACTGGCCGCCGGCAAAGTCCGGTTGACCGCTACAACCCTACCGGCTAGATTAACCGACATGCCAGGGACGCCCCTCACACCCCTCTTGAGGTTCCGGATGCTTCTGCCCCTCACGACACCTTCGGCCCGGTTCGCCCCGGCCCAACAGCGTCAGGCAAGCACCGTCCGGGGCCACGAGCCGTTCCTGAAGAAATCCTAGCCGCTCCCGATCCGGGCGACGCCACTCCGGCGGGCCCGCGACTCCCAGACCTTGCCCCCGACATTGGGGCGACGCCCACCCCGCCCCAAACTTTGGTGGGCCGAGCGTCGCCTTGGAGACACGAGAGCCCGCGACCGGAGCCGTGCAGCCGGACTCAAGACGAGTCCGGTGGACATAGGATGTCCGCTAGCACACACACCCCGTGGGGACGAGTCGCTTCCCCTCACTGGTTGTGAAACTGCCAAGACCGGTTCCGGAGTTTAGCGGCCTCTCGTCGCGGCGGGATACACGGACGTGCCCGCCGCATTCAGTAAGCCGCCCCACGGATGGGGCGGCTTACTGGCATTTCTGGGGCGTGGCCAACGCGAGGCGTGGGTTTGTGGCTCCGCCGCAGGCGACTCTTGTTAGCCCGACGCGCGAGCGAGGGTCGAAGCGGGCTAACGCAATGAACGCAGTCAACGGCCGTACCGTCACCGACTGCTGACCTTGCTAATGCCCGCTTCGACCCTCGCTCGCGCGTCGGGCTAACAAGAGTCGCCTGCGGCGGAGCCGCAAAAGCATGAATGAACATCATCGACAAATCGATGTATTGAGGAGCAGAACATTTCAGCTTCTTATTGCGTTCATCAAACCACGAATACGTACTAAACAACAACAACGTCATTGCCATTGAAGATCTTCTCTTCTCTTCTGACCTGTTCTGAGGACCGATCATCACTGGACACGAACTCGACGTACACAAATCACACACCGCATTGTACAATGCATTGACATGATTGACAAAGGCGACAACTACAAACAAATCATCGAATCCTTCCAGAA
>JANXTD010000509.1 GCA_025352585.1 Fimbriiglobus sp. | reverse complement strand
CGTACCCCGACCCCACCCAATTCGATCCGTCCTCGCACTACTACGACCCGACGTCGAAGCCCGATGACCCCCGCTGGTCGCTCGTCGATGTCCACTTCCGCAAGAAGCTGCGCCGCACCGTGAGCCTGACCGAGTTGAAGGAGCACGCCCACGAACTCGGCGACTTCGCGCTGATCCGTAGGGGCAACCGGCTCTCGGTGCTGCCGGTCAGCGACCACCAGTTCGCCGTCGTTCTCCATCACATGCAAACCCAGCCACGGGCGCGGCGGCCGGGTCAAACGCGCCGCTCGCCGGGAGTCGAAAACGCCGCTACAACGTCCGCGTGACGAGACGCGGACAGGCGGAAGATCGGGGGGCGTGATGGCGAACCGTGGGCGGACGTGGGCGGTGACCCTGGGCGCAGTCGGGGTCGCCACCATGCTGGGGTTGGGGCGTGCCCCGGCGGTCGCGGAGCCGCCGCCGGCCGAGTGGAAGCTGGTCTGGAGCGACGAGTTCGACGGCACCGCCATCGACGCGGCGAAGTGGGACTTCGACACCGGCAACGGCTTCTACAACTACGACGCCAAGCAGTGGATGGCCGGCTGGGGCAACGACGAGCGGCAGTACTACACCCGCGACCCGGACAACGCCTTCGTCGAGGGCGGCCACCTGCACCTCCGCGCGATCAAGGAGTCGCTGCACGGCTGCGGCTTCACGTCAGCGCGGCTCAAGTCCCGCAAGAAGGGCGGGGCCGAACTCTTCGCCAAGACCTACGGCAAGTTCGAGTTCCGCGCCAAGCTGCCGACGGGGCAGGGCGTCTGGCCGGCGTTGTGGATGCTGCCGCAGGCCGACAAGTACGGCACCTGGGCGTCGTCCGGCGAGATCGACATCCTCGAAGCCCGCGGCCAACACCCGACGAAGGTGCTGGGCACGCTGCACTTCGGCTCGCGCTGGCCGGCCAACGCCGAGGCCAGCACGACCTACGAGTTGCCCGACAAGGGCACGATCGCCGACTTCCACGTCTACGGGCTGGAGTGGGAGCCGGGCGAGATCCGCTGGACGGTGGACGGCAAGCTCGTCGGCACGCGCAACTCGTGGTGGAGCACGTCGAAGCTGGCCGGCGACCGCGGCGTCGCCCCGGAGGCCGAGGCCGACTTGAACCCGTGGCCGGCCCCGTTCGACCAGCCGTTCTACCTGGTGATGAACCTGGCCGTCGGCGGCAAGTTCCTGGGCGACCCGGACAAGACGACGCCGTTCCCCGCCGAGATGCTGGTCGATTACGTGCGCGTGTCGGACAAGGTCGGCGGCTACGGCGCGGCGAAGCCCCGCGGGCCGGGCAAGCTGCCGTTCGACAAGCGGTGACCGACGCGCTAGCAACTGGCTTTGGCGAGCCAGAAGCGTCAGAGCCTGGGGTTCCCACGCTCGGAATCCCAGGGTGACGCCCTCGACTCGCGAGGCGTTACGCCTTCCACTGCGGCCGCGACACGCGCGTCAACTCCTTGTCGGCCGCGGCGTCGCCGACGAAGCGCTCCGTGACGGGGTCCCACGTCAGCTTGCGGCCGAGGCGGTAGCCGATGTTGCCGAGGTGGCAAATCGTGGCACTCCGCTGGCCGGTCTCGGCGGTGCAGATCGTCGGCTTGCCGGTCTTGATGCAGTCGAGCCAGTTGCCGTGGTGGCTGCTCGCCGCGTAGACCCGCTCCGCCTTCTCGCCGAGCGGCTCCTTCAAGATCGTGTCGGGCAGGCTGGTGATGCCGCCACGGCTCACGAGGATCATCCCGTCGCTGCCCTCGAACACGCAGTCGGCGTGGATCGGCTTGCCGTCGGCCCCCTTCACGAACTCGTCGTGGATCATCACGACGCCGCTTGCGTAGACGTACTTCAAGCCGCGCTCCGCCTTGCGGTCGGCCGGCGGGATAATTTGCACCGGGCCGCCGCCGTCCATCTTCATGGCCCACTGGGCGATGTCGAAGTGGTGCGCCCCCATGTCGGCGATCTGGCCGCCGCCGTACTCCTGGTACTTGCGCCACGCCGGGAAGCCCTTGTGGACGCCCTTGGGGCACAGCACTTCGTTGTAGCCGCGCTCCGGCGACGGGCCGTTCCAGCGGTCCCAGTCGGTGCCGGCGGGGACTTCCTGCGTCGGCAGGTCGCAGGGGATGGCCGGGCCGCCGACGCCGATGCGGACGGTGTGCAGCTTGCCGATGCGGCCGTTCCAGACGTACTCGACCGCCTTGCGGAAGTGTCCGCCGAACTCGCTGCGCTGCTGACTGCCGGTTTGGAACGTCACCTTGGCCTTGGCCACGGCGTCCGCGATCTCGCGGCCCTCGCTGACGTGGTGCGTCAGCGGCTTCTCGCAGTAGATGTGCTTCCCGGCGGCGGCCGCGGCCAGGCACGGGATGGCGTGCCAGT
>JANXTD010000480.1 GCA_025352585.1 Fimbriiglobus sp. | reverse complement strand
CGCCACCGCGACCCCCGCCGCGGGGCCGGGGTCGGGCACCGGCTACGCCGGGCCGCGGGCGCACAGCCCCCTGCCGCCGCGCGCGACCGCCCGCAGTGGCAACACCCCCGGCGGCGCGTCGCCGGGCCTGCCCAACGGCCTGCTGACTGGCGTCCCCGCCGACTCGCGCGAGGCCCCCCGGCCCGCGCCGTCGCGGCTGCCCCGCCACGAGACCGGCACCGTGTCGCTGATGCCGACCGGCATGACCGGCGTCGACATCAACGCGGAGCTGACGGCGAACCTGACGATGCGCATGAAGCCGCCGCCCGAGCCGGCCGCCGACCTGGCGCTCTCGACCGGCGGCTGGCTGCTGACGTGCGTCGCGGCGGCGGCGCTGTGGCTGGCCGGGGTGCTGTTCAACCCGCGGCTGCTGCCGTTCGTGGCGGTCGTCGGCGGGCTAATGCTGGCCTTCGGCTTCCTGTGGGCCGCCTACCTCGCCGGCCGCGTGGACGTGCGGCGCGGCCTGCTCGCGCTGCTGCCGCCGGTCGCGCTGTGGCGCATCTGGCAGCCGTCGGGCCAGAACGGCTACGGCCCGCTGCGCTTCGTGCTCAGCGGCGCGGCCGCCCTGGGGATGGCGTACGCCGGCGGCCCGGCGCGCGACGGCGTCGCCTCGGTGCTGTCGGCGCTGGACTTCGAGCGCGCCGCGCCGGTCGCCTCGACCGTCACCCTGTCGTCGCGGCTCGCGGCCGCCGCGGCCGACCGGCAGGCCGACGCGGCGCTGGCCGAGATGGTCAACCTCGCCAGCCCGGACTACCGCGCCGAGTTGCCGCCCGAGGAGACGCCGAAGATCGTCGCGGCGCTCAAGGTGCTGGCGGTGCCCGAGACTTGCGCGCGGGCCGACGTGCGGCTCCGGGCGACGGCGGCGCTGCTGGAGTGGTCCGAGGCCGACGGCCGCGCCGCGCTGGCGCGGGCGCTGCAGTCGACCGAGTTGACGGAGCGGCGCGGGGCGATGGCGCTCGCGCCCAAGTGGGCCGACGACGCGATCGCGCTGGCGATCGCCCGGCGGCTTGCCTTCCGCGGCGAGGAGTCGAACGCCCGCGACGCGCTGTCGCGCATGCCGGCCGCCCGCGCCGAGGCGGCGCTGCTGCCGGTGCTGGACGCCGAGGACGCCGTCGGCCTGCTGACGGTCGCGGAGATGCTCGAGCGCGTCGGCGGCCCGCGCACGCTCGCCGCGCTGACGGCGCTGAGCAAGTCGGCCGAGAACCCGATGGTCCGCGACGAACTCGCCCGCCACGCCGAGGCGGTGCGCAAGCGTCTCGCGGCGAAGTGACCGGCCAGCCACCTCGCGTGACGGGGCGGGTTTTAGCGGGGTGTTGAAAAGTGCGGGCGGCAACCGCGCGCCTCGGCGATAGACTCTCGCCACTGCTATGGAGCGACGTGACGCGCGGCCGGACCGACGGGCAGGCCCCCTTGCCCCACGCCTTCCGCGTTGAGGAGCACATCCGACCAGGCCACCCGCTGCGCGACTTCCAGCGCCGGGCCGACCGTATCCTCGACGCCCTGTCCCCGGAAATTCACCGCGGCCTACGCCGCGACCTGGAGGCCCGGCGTGCCCCCGGAGCGCGCGCCCAACGCCCGGCCGCTCCCGGCGCTGTACTCCCTCCGCAGCGAGCGCCGGCCCCGCGAGCGCATCGACACCGACCTGATCTTCCGCTGGTTCCTCGACCTCCAGCCCGGTGACGACGCCTTCGACCCCGCCGTGTTCTCGCCCAACCGCCAGCGGCTCGACGACGGCGAGCCGACGCGCGCCCCCCCCGACGCCGTGGCGGCGGAGGCCCTGACCGCCGGACTTTGCAGCGAGCGCTCCCCAGCGGGAACCGGCACGGGCTGGTGCTGGGGGAGGCGGCGACGGAGGCGAGCGGCACGCCGGAGCGGGCGGCGGCCCCGGAGGTGGCGGACGAGTTGAAGGCGGCGCACGGGCGGCCGCCGAAGACGCGGGGGCGGACAAGGGGTACGATGCCGGAGAGTTCCTGCTGGATGGGGAGGGGCGGTCGGTGGTGCCGCACGTGCCGCGGGTGGGGGAGCCGCGGGACCCGAAGGGCGTGGCGGACAAGACGCAGCGAGCCGGTGTCGAGGCGCGGCAGCGGATGAAGGCGCGGGCGCGCGGCGAGGGGGGCCGGCTGAGCCAGAAGTGCCGCAAGAAGGTCGAGGAAGTGTTCGGCTGGGCAATGGGGGTGGCGGGGGCGGGTCGGAGCCGACTGGCGGGGCGGTGGAACCTGCGGCAGACGCCGGAGCTGGTGGCCGCATCGACGGTCTGGAGCGCGCGTGTTACACGAAGACGACGGTGGAACCTGCGGCAGACGCCGGAGTTGGTTGCCGCGGCGTACAACCCCGGCTTGCCGTTGACCCCCGGCCGCCCAGCCGAGCGGCAGACGCCGGAGCTGGTGGCCGCGGTGTACAACCTGGTGCGGCTGCGGAAGCTAGCCCCGGCCGGGTGAGGGCGAAAGGCGGGAGCCGAGTCCCGGTCGCCGGGCCGAGGCCGTCGGCGAGCGGGACTCGGAAAAGTCGCGTGGACTGGCTGATTGCGAAGGCACAGCCGCGTTCTTCAACGAACCTCCTCGTGGGCAAACCCCCAAACTTGTTGGCCGCCAGAGCGATTGGCTGAGCGTCCCGAGTGGTCAGGTGCTAAACTACTGACGGGGCACTTCTGCCGCCTAAGCACTTTGACAACCAGAAGTTAGCGAACGAATCGCGCCACGCCACCGCTCGCGGGCCGTAACCCGTGACGACCCAAGACGTTACCCCATCGCAGTACTCACACCAAACCAGTGCCCGTCCCGTCTAGAGTCACCCGCTCGCAAACCGACCCGTAGCTACTGCAGTGCGAACGACTTAAGCTATGGGCGTCTCCACGACGCAAATGGTCGTGGCCAAATTGAAGCCG
>JANXTD010000457.1 GCA_025352585.1 Fimbriiglobus sp. | reverse complement strand
GTCGCCCCGGCCGCCTCGGGCGAGTCGGCCGCGAGCTTCAGGAGCTTGATCGCGACGAGGCGGTGCAGCGGCAACTGCTCGCCGAGGTAGACCTCGCCGACGCCGCCGCTGCCGAGGTGCGCGAGCAGCTTGTACTTGCCGCCCAGGAAGAAGCCCTTGTAGCGGCCGTCGGCCAGGTAGCGCGCCTGGAACGGCGTGACGGCGCGCTCGTCGAGCAGCAGCCGCAGCGCCGCCGCCGGGCCGGCCGACTGCGCCAGACGCGGGGCGTACTCGCCGAGGAGGCGCGGGGACAGCAGGCCGCTGCGGGTCAGCGCGTCGAGCAGTTCGGTCGTCGTGGCCGGGGCGGGCATGGCGGTCCTTATCGGGGGCCGGGTCACTCGGCGTCGAGGGCGCGGCCGTCGGCGCGCAGCCGGCGGATCGCCTGCTGGTACACGAAGCTGGCGCGCGACTCGCGGAACCCGAGCGCCGCCCCGACCTCGCGGTACGACAGGTTGTCGAAGAGCCGCAGCCGCACCACCCGCTGCTGCGTCGCCGTCAGGCAGCCGAAGACGCGCTCCCACTGCGCCGCGTCCCACCGCAGCGGCCGGCGCGTCTCGTCGGCGACGAGGTCGAGCAGCGGCTTCGCGCCGCCGCTGTCCGGGGCGACCGTCACGACGCGCGGGTGCGGGTGCTCCGAGTCGCCCGCCTTGCCGCGCCCGCCGCGCCGCAGCTCCGCGCTCAGGTAGCGCCGCGCGGCGTGGCCGATGGCGGTCGCGGCGTAGGAGGCGAACGCGAAGCCCAGCGTCGGGTCGAACTTCTCCGCCGCGTTCAGGAGCGCGATGCGGCACTCCTGCAGCAGGTCTTCGCGGCAGCCGGGCAGCATCGGCAGGTAGCGCGCCGCCCCGCGCGCCACCAGCCACTCGTGGCGGGCGAGCCAATCGACCGAGATGTCGGCCGGGTCCGGACGCCAGTCTTCAGTCGGGGCGTCACTTCGAGAGAGGAGCTGTTCCATCGGTCCCTCCGGGTGGGTGTCAGCGGGCTGTCAGTGGGTCACTTGGGGCGGACCTTGCAGATGCCCAGTTGGACGTGGGCGTCCGGCTTCGGCCGGTTCGCGCTCTGCCCCTGGATGATCACCTGGTCGCCCTCCTTGACCCCGTCGAAGTCCTCGCGGTTGAGCAGCCGACACTCGACGCCGTGGGTGGCGTTCGACGTGGCCAGGATGATGGCCATCGCCGACTTGGTGTTGACGAGCTTCTTGACCTTGCCGGTCACTTCGAGGTACTGCTCGTCGTACTTCTTGTTGCTCGCCACGCTGTCCTTGGCGAACTGCGTGAACAGGTCGTCGGCGGTCAGCGTCGCGGAGACCGGGTAGCCGAGCGCCTTGGCCCGCGCGAGCACGCCGTCGATGTCCGGCCCGGAGAATTCGCTGTAAAGCATGAAGCCGATGGCCAGGAAGCCGATCGGGATCAGCGCGAACTTGACGTACTCGAGATACTTGGCCCGGACCGCCTTCTTCTCGTCGGCCAGTTCGAGCTTCGACAGCTTGCGGTTGGGGTCGCCCGCCGGCTTGGCCGCCACTTTGGGCTTGCCACCGCCGAAGAGGTTGCCGAAGAAGCCGCCGGCCTTCGGGGCGTCGCCCGGCTTCGCCGCGGCCTTGCCCGTCGGCACCGGCTTGAACTGCCCCGTGCCCGGTTGCGGCGTCGGCTTCGGGTACATCCCCGAGCCGGGGGGCGCGGCCGGCTTCGGGTACGTCCCCGTCCCGCCGGGCAGCGGCTTGAACTTGCCCGTGCCCGGCGGCAGTGGCTTGAACTTCCCCGTCCCCGGCTCGGCCGGCGCGCGCCGCGCCTCCGGGACCGCGACCGGCCGCGGCGGGTTCGACGCCTCGCCGGCGTCGTCGGCCAGGTCGATCGGCGGCGCTTCGAGCAGTTGCGCGGCGATCCGCGAGTCGAGCGACATCACCGGCACCGGCCGCGGCTTCGGCTTCACCTTGGCCGGCTTCTTGCGCAGTCGCGGCAGCGGCCGCTTCGAGCCGAGGTCCGGGCCGCCGAGGAGTTCGTCCGCCGCGGCGACCACCTCGCGCGACAGGGGGTCGCCGCTGGTCGCGCCCTGCGTCGCCGCGATCAGTTGCAGCACCATGTCCCGGCCGCGCTCCGCCGTGCGGTTGCTGGGTTCGAGGAACAGCGCCACCGTGAAGTCCGCCAGGGAGCGGTTGTACTGCTTGCGCGCCCCGGACACGATGCCGCGCTGCACCATGTACTCCGCCGCGTACTTCGGCTCCTCCTGCACGGCCTGCACCAGGTCGGTCAGCGACTCCCAGTTCTTCCGCAGTGCCCGGTAGACCAGCGCCCGCTCGACGCGCGCCTCGGCGTTGCGCGGGTTCAGTTTCAGGGCCAGCGTCAGGTCGCGGCCGGCCGAGTCGTAGCGCTGCCGCCGGGCTTCGAGCTTGCCGCGCAGCAGGTAGACGACGGGGTCGTTGGGGCTGAGCCGGATCAGGTGCGCCAGGTCTTCGTAGGCGGCGTCGGACCAGCCGAGCCGCACGGCGAGTTCGGCCCGCAGACGCCGCGCGTCGGCCGAGTTCGGGTCGAGTTCGAGCGCCCGACCGCAGTCGGCCACGGCCGGCTCGTAGCGCTTGAAGTGGGCGTGCCAACGGCCGCGCTGGAAGTGCGCCTCGGCCGACTTCGGGGCCAGTTCGACGGCGCGCTCCAGGGGCCGCGCCGCCAACTCGAAGTCGTTGCGCTCCAGATGCACGCGGGCTTGGCCGAGTTGCGCGAGGCCACTGTCGGGGTCGCGGCGGGCCGCGTCGGCGAAGTCGCCCATCGCGTCGTCGAGGCGGCCGGTGCGGAAGCGGACCTCGCCGCGGGCCAGCAGCCACTCGACGCCGGTGGGGTCGAGCCGCACCGCGTCCGAGAGCGCCGCCTCGGCCTCGGCCCAGCGCTGGCCACTTTGGTGCAGCCGGCCCAGCCCGCCCCACAGGCGGGGGTTGCTCGGCTCCAGCCGCAGCGCCGCGTGGAAGTCCGCCAGCGCCGCGGTCACCGACCCGGCCCGCGCCAGCGCCTCGCCGCGCGCCGCCAGCAGCGACGCATTCGTCGGGTCGAGCCGCACCGCCTCGCTGAGGTCGGCGGCCGCCAGGTCGGGCTTGCCCAACTTCTCGGCCGCCTCGGCCCGCCGCGCGTAGGCCAGCCCCAGGAACGGGTTCAACTGGATCGCCCGGCTCAGGTCGGCCGACGCCGCGTGCGGGTCGCCGTCCGCCTGCAACAGGGCCGTGCCGCGCTCGAGGTAGGCCACGGCGTTGCCGGGGGCGAGGTCGATGGCGCGACCGAAGTCGGCGACCGCCTGCGGCCACTCGCCGAGCCGGCTGTGTGCCTGGCCGCGGCTCAGCGAGTAGCCGGGGTGCGTCGGGTTGCGGCCGAGGGCCAGCGTGTAGTCCGACGCCGCCTCGCGGTGCCGCCCCAGGAACGACAGCAGTTGCCCCCGCCCCGCCGCGGCCCGCTCGTCCGTCGGGTCGGCCTGCAACACCGTCGTCAGGTCCGACGCCGCCGAGTCGTAACGCCCCAGCGCCTTCCAGGCGTCGGCCCGCTTCCGGTAGACCTCCGGCCGCGCGGGGTTCAAAAGCGCGCTGCGGGTGAACTCGGAGACGGCCCGCTCGTAGTCGCCGCGGCGGAACGCGTCCTCGCCCTCGCGGAAGTGGCCGTCGTCGATCGGCGGCGGAACGTACGCCGGCAGTATCTGGACGGCCGGCGACGGCTCGTAGACGGCGGCGTGCGTCGGCGGCAGTTCCGCGACGGACTCCGCCTCGTCCTCGATCGTGAAGTCCTCCCCGGCGTACGGGTCGGTTTCGGGGTCACCGGCGGGCGCGAGGGTACCGCCGGTCGCGGCGAGGTCGGACGGGACGAGCGGGATCCGGGAGTCGTCCATCGTTGCTCCGGGGTCGAGACGGGTTGACGGCCAGGCGAGTCATTGGCGTCAGTTGCGAATCATAGTGGCCGCGAAAGTGGATCGGATGAACTTCGCGTGAAGATGCCGGCGAAAGGGAAAACTCCGGCGGCCGGGCAAATCGTGGCGAGCGGCAGCGAATTCAGGCTTCACCGCTTCTTCTCCCAATTGCCCGTGTCGGTTCCGAACCGGGCGGTCTATTCCCCTCGTATCGCAAGCCTAATTGCGCCGGGTGTGTCGTCCGGCCGAGGTGATCGCGGTACCGCAAAGGAAGTCTCAATGCGTAGTCTCTCGACCCTGAAGGGTGGCCGCAAGGGCTTCACCCTGATCGAGTTGCTGGTGGTCATCGCCATCATCGGCATCATCGTCGCCCTGCTCCTGCCGGCCATCCAGAAGGCCCGCGAGGCGGCCGCCCGGATGCAGTGCAGCAACAACCTGAAGCAAATGGGCCTCGCCCTGCACAGCTACCACGACACCCACAAGTGCTTCCCCTCCTCGGGCGAACACCTGAACCAGGACGGTACGACCGGCGACAACACCGGCTTTTCGCTGCACAGCACGTTCACGCTGATCCTGCCGTTCATGGAAGGCAAGGACACCTACGACACGTTCGGCGACCTCAACCTGCCTTACACCGACACGAAGAACCAGGCCGCCGCCGGCACCAAAATCAACACGTTCCTCTGCCCGACGAACCCGGTTCGGCCGACCAGCGGCCTTGACACGGCCGGCTACGGCTACTGCGACTACATGCCGATCGCGTACGTCGATATCAACGCCACGGGCACGGGCGTCGTCCGCACTCTTGCCGCGACAACCGGTGCCGGCATTCGTGCCCCTGGCGCTCTTGCGTTGAAGAACCGCGCCTCGTTCTTCACCGGTGCTGCCACTGCGCCCACCGCGCAAGCGATGACCGCGCTCGTGACGAACGCCTGGTACAACGGCGTCACCAACGACCTGACCCGCCGCGCCCGCGGTGGCGAAGGCCCGAACACGGGCGAAATCGTGGACGGCCTCAGCAACACGATCTTCATGATGGAAGACGTCGGCCGCAGCGAGCAATTCTTGACCGTCAAATACATCGATGTGTCGGGCACCGTCGGCACGCCGTACACCTACGGCGTTCTCTCGACTTATCGCACCGGCTACCGCTGGGCCGACCCGGACACCGCCAACGGCGTCTCGGGCCCTCCCGGCGAAGCCTACGGTAACCTGAAGCTGAAGGTCATCAACAACAGCTCCACCCTGTTCGGCGGCGGTGCCGCGTCTGCCGTCACCTCGGCGATTCGTAACTGCGACTGGACCAAGAACAACTGCGGCCCGAACGACGAGCCGTACAGCTTCCACAACCAGGGCTGCAACAGCCTCATGGGCGACGGTAGCGTGAAGTTCGTCCGCGAAGACATCGACCCGATCCAACTCCGCTACATGTTGACCCCGACCGAAGGCCTCAAGACCACCTACGTCGATTAGTCCGTCATCACAACTTGCAGGTGTCGACACACGCGGCCCCTCCTCTCGCCCCACCACTCGGCTCCGGTCGGTTGGTGGGGTTAGTCCGCGACTCGCCCTCATCCGACATCCGTACTCCCCTGACGTGAAAGCCACACTATGAGAACGCGCGGCGTCCGTCGGGACGCATTCACTCTGATCGAGCTCCTTGTTGTGATCTCGATCATCGGCATCCTGGTGTCGCTGCTGCTGCCGGCGATCCAGAAGGCGCGCGAGGCGGCGGCCCGCATCCAGTGCAGCAACAACCTGAGGCAGATCGGCATCGCCACGGCCAGCTACGAGGCCCGCACCAACCGCCTGCCGAGTTCCGGTACCACCTGGACCAACTTCGTCGGCGACGGAACCGCCACGCAAAACTTCGACACCAAATCGACCTTCACGTCGCTGCTCAGCGACCTTGAGGCCGGCGACGTGCTCAACCAACTCACGACGACGCTGGCCTACAACGACCCGGCCAACCGCGTCGGCGACAAGAGCCGCATCCCTGGGTTCCTCTGCCCGACCAACCCCATCCGCTCCGTCGGCGGCGTCGATCTGTTCGGCTACGGCTACACCGATTACATGCCCGTCGCCGCGGTGCTGATGGTCGATAACGTGGTCGCCAACCGCCGCACGACGCCGACCCTGCAAGACCTCGGGGCGCTGCGCTACACCGCCGCCCCGGCCGGCACCAACCCCCAGACCGGCTCGGAGCGGTCGTGGATTCAGGACGGGTCGAGCAACACCATCATGCTCGTCGAGACGGTCGGCCGCGGCGAACTCTTCGCCCCGACGCAATACTCGGCGGCGGCGACGAACCCGGTGCTCAACGGGGCGACCGACGAGGTCACCAACTTGTCCCGGCAAGCCTGGCGCTGGTCCGAGCCGGCCTCGGCCGGCGTGGTCAACGGCCCCGGCGTCGCGGCCAGCTACCGGGGCAAGCTCATCAACAACAACGGCACCCCCTTCGGCGGCGGGGCCGGCGGCTGCTTCTGGACGGTCAACAACTGCGGCCCCAACGACGAGCCGTTCAGTTTCCACGGCGGCGGCTGCAACGCCCTGTTCGCCGACGGCCACGTCAGCTTCCTGCGCGACGACCTGGACGCCGTCACCTTCCGCCGACTGCTGACCGCCGTGGAGGGCGTCCCGACCGGTTACACCGAGTAAGGGCCACGATTCTGAGGAGGTGTGACGATGCAGATGCGCCGCAAGAAAACCTTCCAGCAACGGTTCGCCTCGAACCTACGGACCAAGTGGGCGCAGGTCGTGTTGTCGATGATCGCGCTGACGCTGGTCTTCGGCGTGACGTACAAGTTGACGACCAAGAAGAAGGCCGTCACCGAGTCCGAGAAAAAGAAGGAAGAGGCGGAGTTCAGCTACATGCACTGTGACGTTTGCTTCCAGGAAATGGTCTACAACAAGGACTTGGCGGGCAAGCGGACGATGGCGTGTAAGTGTAAGCCCGGCGACGGCGGCTACTGGGAGCCGACCAAGGCGACGATGAAGAACGGCAGTATCAGTATCTACCGCTGGTTCTACGTCGCGTCGTTCTTCGAGACGCTCATCTGGCTCGGGCTGCTTGTGTACATGCTCGGGCATGAGGTGAAAGTTCCGCCGCACTTCTTCGTCAAGTGCCCCCACTGCACGCACTTACTGCGCTACCGCGCCAGCGGCTTCGACGCGCTCATCGAGTGCCCCCACTGCGAGCAGTGGGTCCGGCTGCCGGACGCCGACGAGGCCAAGTGCCAGGAGGACTTGCACGAGGAGACGGCCGAAAAGGCACTCGGCGTGTTCGAGGCGCGGCTGCGCGAGTCCGGCCACGTCTTCCCCGGCGAGGCCCCGCTGGACGCCGAAGCCCCGTTGCCTTCCCCCGTTGAGTAGGGTCGCCCGATGATCCCCTTCACCTGCCCCGGCTGCCGCACCGCCCACACCGCCAACGACGCCTTCGCCGGGATGCGCGCGAAGTGCATCCGCTGCGGCACGACGCTGTTCGTCCCCGGCGGCCCGGACGACGACGACCGCAGTATCGACGACCTCGCCGCCGAGCGCGGCAGCGACGCCGGGCCGCGCTCGCGCACCGACGACTCGCCGTGGGTGGACGGCGAGCACCTCGACGGCCCGGAGCACGCGCCCGACGAGGAAGGCGACCCGGAGTACGCCGGCGGGGTCGAGCCGCCGCTGCCGGAGAGCCGCAACAAGGCCCCGCTCAAAATCGTCGCGGCGGTCGTGGCGCTGCTGCTCGTCGGGGCGGGCGGCTACTTCGGCTTCGTGCGGACGCCGACCCCGCCGCCGGCCAAGAAGGCCGCGCCGGAGCCGGTCGAGGACGAGCCGGCCGCGCCGCCGGTGGCGGAGGTCTCCGAGTTCGTCGGCCCGCCGGAGCCGCCGCCCCCGCCGCCGTTGCCGACGATCCCGATCGACGCCGAGCGGTTGGCCGAGGAGTTGCTGCGTGAACCGCACGACGCGAACGCCCGCTACGCCGGCCGGGTGCTGGAGGTCCGCGGCGAGTGCGAGGCTTTCCAGGCCGGGGCGTTCCGCTTCCGCTCAAGCGGTCCGGAGGCGCGGGTGACCGTCGCGCTGCCGCAGTACGTGCCGAAGTTCCGCGACGAGGAGGGCCGCGTGCTGAACCTGTCGGCCGGCCCCGCACTCCTCGGCGGCCACTTCGCGTACTTCGCCGCGAGGCCGACGCTGGTGCCGCTGCCCGGCCGGCCGGCGACGGTGCGCGGCACCTACCGCGGCGACGGGGCGCTGGACCGCGCCCACGTCCTCGGGCTATCCGCCCCGGCCGACGCACTGTACCTGGGCAAGACGCTGACCGTCGTCGGCAAGGTCGCGTCGGCCGAGGACGGCGACCACGGCGCGACCCGCGTCACCCTGGCCAAGCGCTCCTCGACGGGGGTCGTCGAAGTCGCCTGCCTGCTGACGAAGTCGGCGTCGGTCGGCCTGCGCGGGAAACTCGGCGACACGCTGGCGGTCACGGGGACGTGCGGCGGCCGGGCGAATTACGCCGTCGTGCTCGACAACTGCGTCGTCGCTGTGGCCGGCGGGACGCAACTGAGCGCGCACAAGCTCGCGGCCGACTACGAAGAGGACTTGCAGCGCTTCCCGGCGATCGACCCGGACGCCCCGCCGGTCAAGGTTACGGCCGAGGAACTGGCCGCGGCGTACGGGGCCGACCGGACGGCCGCCAACGCCCGGTACGAGCACCGCGTCTTGGAAGTGACCGGCACGATCCTGACGGCTGACGTGAAGGGGCGAACGCTCCAGTTCGAGTTACCGACCGACGCGGCGGTGCAGGTCCGGCTGAACTTCGAGCCGGCCGACTTCGCGGCGATCCCGGCCGGCGAGCGTCGGCTGAGCTTCCGGGCGGAATTCCGCGGGGTGCTGCGCGGCCAGCGGGCGGTCACACTCACCGATTGTCGATACTTCGATGCAGACGCAACCGACGCGACGGTTCAACGCCTGACGGCCGACTACTTCCCGCTGCGGGCCGGGCGGCAGTGGGACGTGATCCGAGTGACCTACCCCGAGCCTGCGATGGTGCGATCGCCCAAGCCGCGGCCGTCGGACCCGAAGCCCGCCCCGGAAGCGCTGATGGTGCCCGGCAAGGCGAAGCCGTTCCCGGCGCAGCGGCTCCAGTACCGCCTCAAGCCCGACGGGTTGCTACTCGTGGGGCAACTGCAACTCGGCACGTTCGCCGGCCCGTCGCTGTTCGACCCCGCGGCCCCGGCGGTGAAGTGGGTCGGCAAGCCGATCAAGCCCGACGTCGCCCCGGCGAAGCTGGTCGAGGCGTTCCGGGTGCGGGCGTCGGAGCTGATGGTTGAGCAGGGCGTCCCGAAGGCGCACGCGAACGCCGACCCCGAGGCCGCCGTGACGCCGCCCGACCCGAAAGACCTGGGCCTGACCTGGCACGCGGTGTTGCCGCTGAACGCGCGGGTCGGCCGGTCGCGTGAGGCGAACCCGGCCCCCGGCGTGGTGCTGACGACGACGGTCGAGTCGTTCTTCCGCGACGCCGACGGCCGCGACGCGGTGCGGGTCGTCGGCGTTCTGACCAACGAGCAAGTTGCCGGCGTGCGGACCGAGACGGCGACGGTTTACGTGCGCGGCGTCGGCGAGGTGTCGCGGGTCGTGACGCTCAAGGACGCGACGCGGTCGCGCGTCGTCCTGGAGCAGCGCGCCGAGGGAGAGCCGGCCGTCAGTCGGTGAACTCGACGGCACTGAGCTTCGCGTCGATGCGGGCGACTAACGTGTCGGGCAAAGGGGCGTACTTGAGCGCCGGGAGCAACTTCTGGCCGTCGCGGGTGGCCCAGCGCAAGAACTTCACCAGTTCGACGCCGGCCGCCCTCGGCTGACGCCGGTACAGGATCGCCCAGGTACAGGCCGAAATCGGGTACGAGTCGTCGCCGTCGGCGTCGATCAGCGAGAAGCGCAGGTCGTCCTTGAAGGAACTGGCCTCGGCGGCGGCGGCGGCACTGACCGACTCCGTCGACGGCCTGACAGAGTTGCCTTTCTTGTTCTGAACGTGACCGTATCGACCGCCCTCCTTGAGGACGTACGTCAGCTCGACGTAGCCCAAGGCCCCGGCGGTACTGTTGACCTTCTCGGCGACGCCCTTGCTGCCCTTGGCCTCGGTGCCGACCTTCCACTTCACGAGCTTGCCCTGGCCGATTGCGTCCTTGAACGCCGGCGAGACCTTGCACAGGTAGTCGGTCCAGACGGCCGTCGTGCCGCTGCTGTCCTCGCGGTAGACCACGACGATGGGTAGCTTCGGCAGCGGGGCGGACGGGCTACAGACGCTCAGTCGCTCGTCCGACCAGTCGGTGATCTGGCCGAGCAGGATTTGCGCGAGCAGCGGCCCGGTGAACTGCAACGGCTTGGCGACGCCGGGCACGTTGACCATCGGCACGATGGCCCCGAGCGCCAGCGGAATGTGCAGCAGGTCGGCGGGGCTGACTTGATACTTCTCGAACTCCTTGTCCGAGACGGGGTCGTCGGAGCAACCGAATGGCAGGTCGCGCTCCAGCGTGTTCGTGACGCCCTTGCCGGAGCCGCCGCCGCTGTACTTGACCTCGACGCCGGACTTCTCGGCGTACTCCTTGCCCCAGGCCTCCATCGCCGGGGCGACGAAGGTCGAGCCGGAGCCGCGCAGCGCGACCCCCGCCGCGAGGGGCGTCGGCTTCGCGGGGGCCGGCGTCGGGGTTGGGGTCGCCGGGGTCAGGCGGGGGGCGGGGCCGCCCGGCCGGCCGGCGAGGAACCAGGAGACGCCGCCGGCGACGCCCGACGCCACCAACCCGCCGCCGACACCCAGCAGCAGCGTGCGGCGCGACAGGGGCCGGACTAGCGCCCCGGCGACCGGTTCGATGACCTCGAAGCCGCCGGTGTCGTCGGGCGGGGGGGCGGCGAGCCGGGGCAGCCGTGGGACGTTCGAGGCGGTCCCGAAGCTGCGCGGGGTGTTGTCCGAGGCGTTCGTCCGGGGGCCGCCGGACGCCAGGCGCGGCTTGCCGGTCGTCGGGCCGCTCATCCCGGTGACGGGGCCGGACGAGCTGCCGACGCGGCACAGGCCCAGCCGGTAGGCCGACGGCGGGTGCTTGGGCATTTCGTGGGCCGGCGGCGGCGGCAGCGGCGCGCCGCACCACGGGGCGAGCGCGGCGCGGACCTCGTCCATCGTCTGCGGCCGGTCGGCGGGCCGCTTGGCCATCATGCGGGCGGCGACCGCGGCCAACCCGGCCGGCACCGCGCGGCTCACGTCCGACGCGCTCGGGACCGGCTTCATCTGGTGGGCGAGGAGCTTGCTCATGACCGACGCCTCGGGGTACGGCACCCGTCCGGTCAGCAGGTAGAATAGCGCGGCCCCGAGGCCGTAGACGTCCGACCGGGCGTCGGCGGAGCCGCTGTCGAGGCCCTGCTCGGGGGCCTGGTAGTCGGCCGTGCCGATCAGGCGGTTGTCGTCGTAGGTTCCGGTCAGACCGTTGTTCATCGAGGCGTCGCGGTAGCGGGCCAACCCGAGATCGACGACCCTGACGGTGCCCATGCGGTCGAGCAGCAGGTTGCCGGGCTTCACGTCGCGGTGGACCAGCCCGGCGCGGTGGGCGTGGCCCAGGCCGGCCGCCGCCTGAGCGATCGCGTCGGCGGCGCGGGCCGGGTCGAGCGGACCCGACTTGGCGACGACCGCCTGAAGGTTGGTCCCGTCGACGTACTCCATGACCAGGATGGGGCCGGACGGCGTGTGATCCATGTCGAAGACGCGGACGACGTTGGGGTGGTCGAGCGTCGCAACGGCGCGGGCCTCGCGGAAGAAGCGCTCGACCGCGCCGGCCCCGGACGACCCGGAGCGCGGCCCGCCGTCGGCCGGGGCGATCAGCTTCATCGCGACGACGCGGCGCAGCAGCAGGTGCTCGACGAGGTAGACCTCGCCCATGCCGCCGCGGCCGAGGTGTTCGAGGATCTTGTAACGCTCGGTGACGAAGAAGGCGAACGGCGAGCCGGCGAGCAGGGTGCGGGCCTGGAACGGCGTCAGCAGCCGCTCCCGGACCAGCAGCCGGGCCGCCTCGACGGTCGTGGCGTCGGGCGGCACGGGGGCGCGGGCCAGGGTCGGCTCGGGCAGTAGCCCGCTCCCGACGACCTGGCCCAGGAAGTCTTCGAGGGCGACGGTGGAGGTCATCGGCGACGCCAGTCCTTTCCCGCGGGGCGCGCCGCGGCGGGGGTCCGCGTGCGGCGTACCGGTGAGCATACTGCCGCGGGGTCCGGGCCGTGTGAAGTGTGTGTGAAGCCTGGAGCAATGCCACGAACTCGACGCGGCACTCGCCTCGGGACCGTGTCCCAGGGCTGGGCGTCGGGTGTTAACCCGGCCGGTCCGTCGGGCGGACGGGTCAACCGCTTAGACGGGCGTCGGCGGGGTGCGTCCGGACGGTCCGGTCGCCACCGCTCGGCGCGGATCGACTTGCGACCAGCAGGCCGACCCGACGGCCAGCAACCCGGCCCCGACCAGGAAGGCGTCGTCCCAGTGTTCGCGGGGCAACTGGCCGAAGCCGACCTGGGCGACCGCGCCGGAGAACACGCCGCAAGTGTTGATGACCGCGAAGGTCGCGCCGGAGTGCCGGCCGCCGATCAGGCTGTTCGCCCCCCACCACGGCCCGGCGTGGACGTGGATGCCGAAGCAGCCGGCGGCGAACAAGAGCGTCTTCCCCTCGACCGACTCCGTCAGCGCCCCCGCCGTCATGGCGACCGCCGCGAGGGCGAACCCGGCCGCGCCGACGAGACTGTTCGCCCAGCGCACCGGCAGCCGCGGGCGGGCGCGGTCGGCCAGCCAGCCGCCGACGAGGCAGCCCGCCGCGCCGCCGAGCATCACGCCGCCGCACAGCCAACCGGAGGTCACGTTCGGCACCCCGCGGGCCTTTTCGAGGTACGTCGGGTACCACGAGAACAGCAGGTAGACCGTGCCCGACCCCGCCGACAGGACGGTGCCGAGTAGCCAGACGTTGCGGTTGCGCAGGATCGCCCGCAGCGGCAAGCCCTCGGCGTGGGCCGACGGCGGCGGCGGGCCGATGCGGGCGAGTTCGGCGGCGTTGACGGCCGGGTGGCCGGCCGGCGACTCGCGGAACCAGCGGGCGAAGCCGACGACCCAGACGACCCCCAGGGTGCCGTAGATCGGGAAGACCCAGCGCCAGCCGACCGACTCGATCAGGTACGCGGTCCCGACCGGGGCGATCACCCCGCCCAGCAGGGCCGGCATGTGGACGAGGCCGCGGACCCGGCCGCGCTCCGCCGGCGGGAACCATCGGTCCACGACCCGCGAGGCGTTCGGCAACGCCCCCGCCTCACCGGCCCCGAACAGCAGGCGGATCGCCGTCAGTGCCCAGAAGCCGGTCGCCGCGCCCGTGAGGGCCGTGAACGCCGACCACCACAGGACGATGCGGATCAGCACGCGGCGCGAGCCGTAGCGGTCGCCCAGGTAGCCGGCCGGCAACTCGAAGACGCCGTAAGCGAGGGTGAACGCGGCGTGAACGTAGCCCATCTGGCCGTCGGTCAGGCGCAAGGCGTCCTGGAGGAACGGCGACGCCTTGCCCATGCACATCCGGTCGAGGTACAGGACGAACGTCAGCCCGCAGAGGTAGGCCAGCGTGACGCGGCGGGCGCTCGTCGGTGCCATCTCGTCACGCATCGCCACCCCTTAGCCGACGCGGTACTTCTCGACGGCGGCCGGGTCCAGCGTCACCCCGAGGCCGGGCCGGTCGGAGATCGTGGCGAACCCGTCGGCGAACTCGATCGCCTCGAACGTCAACTCGTGACGCAGCGGCGAGTCGGCCATGCAGAACTCGACGACATCCACCCCCGGCAGCGCGGCCATGACGTGCAGGCTCGCGGCCAGCGTCACGGCGCTCTTGAAGGTGTGGTTGCAGACCCGCTTGTGCCGGGCCAGCGCCGCCCGGCCGACGGCCAGCATCGTCGAAATACCGCAGCGCGACGGGTCGGGCTGAATCCAGTCGAGGTGGCCGTCGTCGAGCATGCGCAGGAACTCCGCCTCGGTGGCCGCCGTCTCGCCGGCCGCGATCGGCGTCGGGCTGACGGCGGCCAGGGCGCGGTAGCCGGCCAGGTCGTCCGGGTGCAGCATCTCTTCGAGCCAGTACGGCCGGAATTCGGCGTACTGCTGACTGCGGCGAATCGCGGTGCGGGCGTCGTAACACTCCCCCGCGTCGATGAGCAAGTCGATGCCGTCGCCCAGCCCGCGGCGGGCCTCGCGCACCAGCGCCAGGTCAAGCGTCTCGGACTGCCCCATCGGCCCCCAGCCGAACTTGACGGCGGTGAAGCCGCGGTCGGCCCAGCGCCGGGCACTGTCGTAGGTTGCCGCCGGGGTGTCGCCGAAGAGCACCGAACTGTAGGCCCGGAAGCGCGTCTGGAACGGCCCGCTGAGGAGCCGGTAGACCGGCTGGCCGAGCGCTTTGCCGGCCAGGTCCCACAGCGCCATGTCGATGCCGCCCATCGCGTGGACCGCCACCCCGCCGGACGAGTAGTAGTTGGCCGCGCGGCGCATCCGGCGGTTGCACACGTCGATCGCCAGCGGGTCCATGCCCACCAGCACGCGGGCTAGGCCGGAGCAGTTCGAGTGCGACAGCGGCGCGTCCACGATCGCCTTCACCGCCTCGGGGCACGAATCGACCTCGCCCACGCCGGTGACGCCGGCGTCGGTTTCGACGCGGATCAGGCAGGTGTCTTGCGTGCCGTCGGCGGCGGCGGCGACGTGCGGCCGGCGCAACACGATCGCCTCGACGCGGGTGACCTTCACGACGCGCCGCCCTTCGGGTTCGGGACCGGGCGGTTGCCCCACGGCATCGGCATCGTCGGCGGCGTGGCGTGGTGGTCGCGCCGGGCGTCGCGCGGCCGGGCCTGCCACCACGTTGTGAGCCGCACGAGTTGCTTCACCGCTTCGACGTACGCCCGCTCGCCCTTCGCCGCGGTCGCCTTCTCCGGCTCGCCGAACGCCCCGGTCTCCGAGTAGGCGCTGGTCCACGGGATGAACGCCATCGGCCCGGAGCCGAACAGGTCGAGCCACAAGAATGGGCTGTGCTCCTCGTTGAACTTGATGACGCCGTCGCGGATCAGGTCGCGCCGGACGTTCGCCCCGTCGAGGTACAGGTACAGCGAGGTCTCGAGTTCGCAGGCGTGGGCGCAGCCGCCGGGGAAGCGGCTCTCGCGCCACGACGGCAGGAAGTCCGGATCGACCGTCAGCAGCCCCCACCACGACAGCGCGGCGCACTCGGCGTCGGTCTCGAGGTTGGTCCGCCGGGCTGCTAAGTCGAGGATCGGGAAGTTCGAGCCGTGGCCGTTGAGCAGCAGGATCTTCTTGAACCCGTGGTACGCCAGGCTGCGGGTGATGTCGAGCACCGAGTCGAGCAGTGTGGTGGGCTGGGCGTTGATCGTGCCGGGGAAGTCCATGACGTGGGCGGTGTAGCCGGTCCACAGCGTCGGCAGCACGAGCAGCTTGTCGGGGAGTTCGCGGCCGGCCCCGTCGGCGACGCCGCGCGGGCAGACCACGTCCACGTCGAGCGGCAGGTGCGGGCCGTGCTGCTCGATGCTACCCACGGGCAGGACGCACACCGGCGCGCGGGCGACGGCGGCGTTAACCTCCGGCCACGTCAGCTTCTCGTAGCGGTACTCCGGCGGGGCGTTGGCGGGTGTCATCGGGAGGTCCGTGCGGGTTGTCACTTGGTCAGCTTCCACTCGTAGCGGCCTGGGTCCGGGTTGGCGACCACCTCAACCGAGACCGGGGTGCTGGTGGGACTGGTGTACTGCTTGTTGACGAAGTACTTGTTCGGCTTGCCGGGTTGCGGGTCATCGACCGCGTACACGACGACCTTGTACCACCCGGCGGGCGCGCCCTTCTTTCCGCCGGGGACGAACAGCTCGAACTTCCCGGTGGCGTCGAGTCGGCCGGTCGGCTGGTGCTGGCTGGCGTTCCCCTTGGAACTGTCGGGGTAAAATGTCACGTTGCCGCTCGGCACCGGCTGGCCGTTGACGGTCACAGCGCCTGAGACCGGGGCGAGTTGCTCGACCTCGCCGGCGCAACCGGCCGCGAGGGCGACGACCCCGACGACCAGCGCCGCCGCCGTTCTGAAACCGGACATGGGCAGACCCCCACAAGGAGCAAGGAAAGGGACCGGGTCACGGGGCGTCAACGAGCACTTCGCCGCCGGCGTAGCTCGCCAAGGCGCGGTAGGTGCTCAGCGGGATCGAGTCGCGGACGAAGTGGACGCTGCCGTCGGCGTAGACGAACTGCACGCCGCCGGTGTGCTTGCTCTTGAACCCCTTGTAACTGCCCCACTCGGCCTGGTCGGTGCTGTTCACGTCGATCTTGACTCCGTTCGAGTGCTTCAAGTAGTTCGGCGGCATCGCACAGGTCTGCGTGGACTCGACGGCGTGCGCCCACGAGAAGCCGTTGCCCGGCTGCGTGCCGTTGGCGTACTCCGGGGTCCAGATGTCTTCGCCGACGAGGAAGGTGTTGCTCGTGCCGTCGGTCACGCCGACGAGGGCGACCGGGGCCTTCCAGCGGTCGAGCGACAGGAGGCCGTTGGCCCCCCAGAAGCCGTCGCCGCCGTTGGCGAACGCGGGGGCGGCGTTGGCGAAGTCGCCGTAGTTGAAGTTCGACCCGAGCACGCCCTTGTAACTCGTCAGGCCCACGACGACGCTCGACGACGTGTACCGCGACTTCTGGTTAAAGGTCTTCAGCGACGACATCGTGTCACTCGGGCACAAGTAGGGCTTCACCGCCTGACCCAGCCCAGGGCTTGTGCCAATGCTCGACGCGGGGATGTTCCCGAGCCGGTAGAGGTTGTCCTGTTCGAGGTGGGGCAAGATAAAGGCCAGGAAGCTCCACGACTGCGAAGTGTAGGTGTAACCCCCGAAGGCCAAGGGGTCGCTGTAGTCGCCGTACTGGCTGACCGGCAGCTTCAAGTTCGCGTCGTGGTAGTTATGGCAGGCCAGGCCGATCTGCTTCAAGTTGTTGCTGCAGGTCATGCGGGCCGCCGCCTCGCGGACCTTTTGGACCGCCGGGAGTAGGAGGCCGATCAGGATGGCGATGATGGCGATCACCACCAGCAACTCGATCAGCGTGAACGCCGACCGGGGCGAGAACTGGGGACGGGACACGGGTCACCTCCGCGGGAGTGAAGAGCAGGCAGAAATAAGTCGGCGGCGGCGAACCGCTTTTATTGTTGACAATCTACACGGTCAACAATATGCTTGTCAAGAGCCAATGCCCGATTTCTCCCGAGACCCCGAATCATGGCGACCGCGGGCGGACTGCTGAGTACACGCGACCAGATCACCGAGCGGCTGCGCGACGACGTGTTCGCCGGGCGACTGTCCGTCGGCGAGAAGGTGACCGAGGCGGCCCTCGCCGAGCGCTTTGGCGTGAGCCGGGGGCCGATCCGCGAGGCGGTGTCGATGCTCACCAGCGAGGGGCTGTTCGTCGCCAAGACCAACTGCGGCGTCACCGTCGCCCCGCCGGCCCCGGAGGCGATTCGCGACCTGGTCCTGCCGATCCGCCGCACGATCGAGGTCTACGCCTTCAAGCAGATCTACGCCGGCCTCACCTCGGACGACTTCCGCCACTGGGGCGACGTGGTGTTCCAGATGCAGCGGGCCTGCCGGCAACAGGAGTGGCAGTCGCTGCCGGCGCTCGACCTGGCGTTCCACCGCTACGTGCTGGAGCGGGCGGGGTCGCCGGACCTGCTGGCCATCTGGCAGACGATCGTCACGCGGATGCGGGCGCACTTCTGGGACACGGTGCAGGCGCACCACGAGAAGAACGACCTGGCCCGGCTGCACCGCCACCACGCGGAGTTGCTCGAAGCGTTCCAAGCGGGGCCGAAGGCGGTCGCGGTCGCGGCCCTGGAGCGGCACATCGATGAGAACTGAGGCCCGGCGCACCCCGACGCACCCGCTGCCTGCTGTGTGCGAGGCGGTCAACCCGGCGCGGCTGCTCGACACGGCCGTGCGGCTGATCGCGCGGCCCAGCCCCACCGGCGCGGCCGGGGCGGTGGCGGACGAACTCGCGGCCATCCTCACCGCCGACGGGTTCGCCGTCGAGCGCCCCGTCGCCGGCCACCCGGCGGCCCCCGCCGTCGTCGCGCGGCTGTCGTCCGGCCGGCCGGGGCGGACGCTGCAATTCAACGCCCACCTCGACACGGTCCACCTGCCGTTCGCCCCGCCGCAAGTGGTCGGCGACCGGCTGACCGGCAGCGGGGCGGCGGACATGAAGGGCGGCCTCGCGGCGGCCGTCGAGGCGATGCGGGCCGTGCGCGACGCCGGCGGCCTGGCGGCCGGCGACCTGCTGCTCACCGCGCACGACCTGCACGAGTCGCCGTGGGGCGACGGGAGCCAACTCGACGCGCTGATCGCCGCGGGCCACGTCGGCAGGGCGGTGCTGCTGCCGGAGTACTTCAACGCGGCGTTGCCGGTGGTCGGCCGCGGCGGCTTCACCTGGGCGGCGACGGTGCGCCGGCCGGGGCCGCCGGTCCACGAGGTCTACCGGCCCGACGAGCCGAGCGTCATCGCCGTCGGGGCGGAACTCGTGACCCGCCTCGGCCGGCTCGACGCGGAGTTGGCGCGGTCCAACGACCCGCTGGCCGGGGCCGCGAGCGCGTTCGTCGGCACCGTCCAGAGCGGCTCGATTTACAACGAGTTCCCGCAGACGTGCCGGCTGGAGGGGACGCGCCGCTGGCTGCCGGGGACGCGCTTCGCCGACGCCGACCGCGAGTTCCGGGGCTTGTGCGCGACCCTCGCCGCCGAGACCGGGGCGGCGATCGAGGTCGAGACGCGGCTGATGCGCGACGCCTTCCGCCTGGACACCGCCGACCCGTTCGTCGGGGTGTTCCAGTCGGCCTACGCCGGGCTGGTCGGCGAGCGGTTGCCCATCGGCGGGAAGCCGTTCGTCGATGACGGCAACTCGTTCTGGTCGTCGGCCGGCATCCCGGCGATCACCCACGGCCCGACGGCCGGCGGCGCGCACACCACGGCCGAGTGGGTGAACACCGACGACCTCGTCCGCGTCGCCCGCCTTTACGCCTTAGTCGCCACGATGTATTGCCCGTTCGGAGGGGACTCATGAACCGCCGCTCGTTCCTTGCGGACACCGGCCTCGGCTTCACCGGCCTGGCCCTCGGGGCGATGCTCGCCCGCGACGGGGCCTCGGGACCACCGGGCGACCCGAAACTTGGGGTCGAAAGTGGCCCGCACCACCCGGCCAAGGCCAAGAGTGTCATCTGGATCTTCCTATGCGGCGGCGTGTCGCACCTCGAGAGCTGGGACCCCAAGCCGGCCCTGAACAAATACGCCGGCAAGTCGATCGCTGACACGCCGTTCGCCGACGCCGTGAAGGCCGAGGCGAAGGACGTGGTCGAGGGCAACCCGAAGCACGGCAACCGCAAGACGCTCATGGCGCTGAACTGCGGCACGGCCCGCTACGGCAAGTCGGGGCTGCTCGCGGCCGACTGGTGGAAGCACACCGCGGCGATGGCCGACGACCTCGCGGTGGTGCGCTCGGTCTGGACGACGGACAACGACCACGGCGCGATGTTGCAGTTCCACACCGGCCGGCACGTGCGCGAGGGGGCGTTCCCGACGCTCGGCTCGTGGGCCTGCTACGGCCTCGGGGCGCTGGCCGACAACCTGCCGGAGTACGTCGTGCTGGGGGCACCGCCGGGCGACTGCTGCGGCGGCAGTTGGGCGCACGGGGCGGCGTACCTCGGGCCGGAGCACGCCGGGGTGCGGCTGAACCTGGGCGGCGCGGCCCCGCTGCCGTTCGGCCGGCCGATGCCCGGCAAGTCGGCGAAGGAGCAGGCCGACGAGTTCGGCTTGATCGGCCGGCTCAACCGCCTCGCCGGCATCGACTACCCCGACGACCCGCAGGTGCAGGCCCGCATCAAGTCGTACGAACTCGCCTTCAAGATGCAGACCGCCGTGCCCGAGACGCTGTCGCTGGAGCGCGAGTCGGCCGAGACCCGCGCGCTGTACGGCCTCGACCGCCCCGAGACGGCCCCCTTCGGCACGACCTGCCTCACCGCCCGCCGGCTGGTCGAGCGCGGCGTCCGCTTCGTGCAGGTCTTCCACGGCGGCGGGGGCGGCGGCGACTGGGACGCCCACGCCAAGATCAAGGAGAACCACACCAAGCTCTCGACGCAGACCGACAAGCCGATCGCCGGGCTGCTCGCCGACCTGAAGCAGCGCGGGCTGTTGAAGGACACGCTCGTGGTCTGGGCGACGGAGTTCGGCCGCTCGCCGGGGGCCGAGGGGGACGGCCGCGACCACCACCCGCAGGCGTTCAGCGTCTGGCTGGCCGGCGGCGGCGTCAAGGGGGGCGTCGTCCACGGCGCGACCGACGAGATCGGCTTCCACGGCGTCGAAGATCGCCACTACGTGACCGACATCCACGCCACCGTCTTGCACCAACTCGGCCTCGACCCGCGCAAGCTGGAAGTGCCGGGCCGCAAGCGCCTCGAGATCGACTTCGGCAAGCCGATCACCGGCATCATCGGGTAGAGTGGTGGGGGCGAATTCCGGCCCTAGTGCAGTTCCAGGTGACATCCTGTGATTCGTCTCGTCGGCCCGTACTCTAACGGGATGAAGCCACCACTGTTCGTCCGCGACCTAACCGACGCCGAGCGCGCCGCCCTCCGGGGCGGCCTCCGGTCA